>DVHW01000001.1 GCA_018711785.1 Candidatus Galloscillospira excrementavium | reverse complement strand
GATCTGGGAGATGTGAATCAGGCCGTCCACGCCGGGAACGATCTCGGCAAAGGCGCCGAAGGTCATCAGCTTGACGATGCGGACATTGGCCACATCACCCACGCTGTACTTGCTGGTAAAGACCGTCCAGGGGTCCTGGCTGTGGTCCTTCATGCCCAGGGAGATCTTCTTCTTCTCCTTGTCGGCGGAGATGACGTACACCTCCACGGTGTCGCCCACGCTGACCACTTCGGAGGGGTGCTTGATGCGGCTCCAGGAGAGCTCGGAGATGTGGACCATGCCGTCCACGCCGCCGATGTCCACAAAGGCGCCGTAAGAGGTCAGGGACTTCACCACGCCGGTGTAGCGCTTGCCGTCCTCGATCTCCGCCCACACCTTGGCGGCCTTCTCGGCCCGCTCGGCCCGCTCGACCTCGCGGATGGAGCCCACCACGCGGCGGCGGGCACGGTTGACCTCTGTGATGCGCAGGCGCACCTTTTGCTTGAGCAGCTGGCTCATGGGCGTATCCCGGGGCAGCCCGGTCTGGGAGGCGGGCACAAAGACGCGCACGCCCTTGATGTTGACCACGACGCCGCCCTTGTTCTCCTCGGTGACCACACCCTCGACGACGGTGTGCTCCTCCCGGGCCTGCTCGATGTCGTCCCAGCTCTTCACGCTGTCCAGGCGCTTCTTGGAGAGGGTGACCACACCCTCCTGATCGTTGACGCGCATGACATAGGTCTCGATCTCATCGCCCACTTTGACCAGGTCCTCCACCTTGACGGTGGGGTCGTCGGTCAGCTCGGATACGGGTATGTACCCGGCGTGCTTGGTGCCCAGATCCACATAGATCTCAGTCGGCGTGATGCCAGTGACTACACCAGTGACCTTCTCCCCTGTATTCAAAGTCTTGATCGATTTCTCCAGCATTTCAGCGAAGGATTCCTCGATCTCAATCTCCATGTTTTCGCTCATTTTGTCATAGACCTCCTTTATAATCCACCCGGGCGTGGACGCACCCGCGGTGATTCCGATCGAAGCCTTCCGGTTCAGGGTGGAAGGTTCCAGCTCCTCCGCCCGCTCGATCCAGAGGACCTGGGGGCAGAGCGCACGGCAGAGTTCATAGAGCTTTCGCGTATTGGAACTCTTGCGGTCCCCGATGACGATCATCACGTCGCTCTGCGCCGCCAGAGCCTGGGCCGCTTTTTGCCGTTTGCACGTAGCACTACATATTGTATCAAAAATTTTTAAATTTGTACACTGTTTTTTTGCTTTTTCTACGCAAGATTCCCAAACCGCTCTGGTAGAGGTGGTTTGGACCACCATAGTCAGGGGGATCTCCCGCCGCTTTGGGTCGAAAGAGAGCCATTGTTCCAGCTGTTCCGGCCCGGAAAAGACCAGCGGACGGGCGCACCAGCCGGCGATGGCCGTCACCTCCGGGTGCTCCGGTGTGCCGATGATGACACACTGGCGGCCTTCCCTCTCCGCCTCCTGGACGATCCGGTGGATGCGGGAGACATTGGGACAGGTGGCGTCCAGGATCTCCGCGCCACGCTGGCGGAGCGCCTCGTGGACCGCGCGGGACTCCCCGTGGGAGCGGATGAGGACGGCACTCCCCGCTGGGACCTCCTCCGGCCGCTCCACCGCGGCAAGCCCCAGCCCCTCCAGCCGGGCGATGACATGGTCGTTGTGGATGAGGTGGCCCAGCATCACGCAGGGCCGCTCCCCCGCCGCCGCCTGCTCCGCCATCTCCACCGCGCGGCGCACGCCGTAGCAGAAGCCGGCGTGCGCCGCCAGGGTGACCGAGCTCATGCGCTCTTCCTCCCCAGCGCGTAGATGCGCTCCAGAAGGTCGTCCGCGATGGCGTGGTACTCCTCGGCGGAGCCCTTCTTCGTCGCCACCTGGGGCACGTAGGGCTCTCCGATGACCACGTCGGTAAAGCGGAACCACCGCTTTTTGGCGGGGATGTACACCGGGACGATGGGCACGCCGGTCCGGACCGCCAGCATGGCGGCACCGGATTTGGCCTCGCTCTCATGGCCGTGCTTGTCCACCCCGTCCTTGATGCGGGTGCCCTCCGGGAAGAGGAGCACATTCTCCCCCCCCTTCAGGTACTTGATGGCGGTCTTGATGGCGCTGATGTCCGACTTGCCCCGCTCCACCGCGAAGATGCCCGCCTTTTTCAGCAGCCAGCCCAACACCGGGATGCGCATGAACTCCGCCTTGGCCATGACCCGCATCTGCCGCCTCGGCCCGATGGCCACGACCAGACACACGGGGTCGCACAGGCCGCTGTGGTTGGCGCAGTATAACGCCCCGTCGGAAGGCAGGTTCTCCCGCCCCACCAGCCGGCAGGGGTGAAAGAGGCTGAAGAACGGGAAAATAATGTACCAAAGGATAGTATAAACAGTTCTCATGGATCTAAACGCTCCTTGATGGTCTGGAGCAGGAGCTGAAAGCTCTGCTCCAGGGAGTTGCCCGTGGTGTCCAGCAGCAGGGCGTCCTCCGCCCGGCGCAGCGGGGCCGCGGCGCGCCGGCTGTCGTTTTCGTCCCGGGCAGCCATATCGGCCAGGACGGAGGCGTAATCACACTCCATCCCCCGCTCCCGCAGCTCCTGCCAGCGGCGGCGGGCACGGTCCTCCAAAGAGGCGGTGAGGAATATTTTGATGTCCGCCCCAGGCAGCACCACGGTGCCGATATCCCGGCCGTCCATGATGACGTTCTGCCGCTGGGCCAGCCCCCGCTGGAGGTCCATGAGGAACGCCCGCACCTCGGGCAGGGCGGAGACCGCAGAGGCGTACATGGACACCTCCGGCCGGCGGATCTCTCCAGTCACATCCTCCCCGTCCAGGTACATGTGCTGGAGCCCGTCCTCCCCGTGCCGCAGGTCCAGCGTAAAGGTGCCCAGCATGGCCACCACGCCCCCGTGGTCGTCGGGGGCGATGCCCCGGCGCAGGGCGCACAGGCCGACCGTCCGGTAGATGGCTCCCGTGTCCACATAGAGATACCCCAGCGCCTCGGCCGCCTTTTTTGCCAGTGTGCTCTTTCCTGCGCCGGAGGGGCCGTCGATTGCGATGCTCTTGTACTTCATCCGGTGGTACACATCCTTCTTCATCCCATTGATTCCGCCCCGCAGAGCACGGAAAAGAGCTCCCGAATGGCCTGGTCTCCGTCCACTTCGACGCAGAAGTTCACATACTCGGCCTCAAAGGGGCGGAAGCGCAGGTCGGTCACCACCTGCCCCCGGCACCAGGTGCCGCCCGGCTCCACCCGGGCGCGCATCCGCCGGGTCAGGAAAAACTCCGGCCGGACCGCGGCGATGGCGGCCAGCGGGTCGTGGAGGGGGCAGTTTTCCAGACTGCCCTCCGCAAAGCGGGTGAAGTCCAGATAGAGGCCCAGCGCGGAGCGCATATAGTCCAGCACCGGCCGCCGTTCGGGCGGACAGCTGCGCTCCGCGGCATCCAGGTGGGCCAGGCGGAGGCGGACCCGCTCAGTCACATCCAGCCCCACCATGGTCAGGTCCAGCCCGGAGGAAAAGACCTCGTCCGCCGCCTCCGGGTCCCCGGCCAGGTTGGCCTCCGCCCGGGGAGAGACATTTCCGGGGCAGCTCAGGGTCCCGCCCATGGCGACCACCCGCCGGAGGTGCCTCTTCAGCTCCGGAAAGCGGCGCAGCGCCGCCGCGAGGTTGGTCATGCGGCCCAGGGTGAGCACCGTCAGCTCCCCGCTGTAAGCCTCGGCCATGCGGTAGAGAAAGGCGGAGCAGTCCTCCTCCAGCACCCGCTGGGGCGAAGGGGGCAGCTGGGCGCCGCCGATGCCGTTCTCCCCGTGGATGTGGGGCACCGGCCCCTCCCACACCCCGGAGAGGGGCGCGTTGGCCCCCACGACCACCGGAACCTCGTAGCCCGGGCGGGCCAGATGAATCAGCCGCAGGGTGTTCTCCGCGGCCTGGGCCGCCGACGTGTTGCCGCAGCCCGTCGTAATCCCCGCCACATGTACCTCGGGGTGCAGAAGGGCATAGAGAATGGCGATGGAGTCGTCCACGCCGGTATCCGCGTCGATCAGGAGATGGAGCAAGGGGTTCGCCTCCTCATGGTGTTATCTGCGCTCCCGGGCGGCAAGGGCGGCCGCCTCACCGGCGGCCCGGCCGGTGGACCAGGCGATCTGGAGGTTGAAGCCGCCGGTGTAGGCGTCCACATCCAGAATCTCCCCGGCGAAATAGAGCCCGGGCACCCGCTTGGACTCCATGGTCCTGGGGTCCACCTCCCCCACCTTGACGCCGCCGGAGGTGACGATGGCCTCCTCCACCGGGCGGGGGCCGGAGACCGCGATCGGGAACCCCTTCAGCAGCTCCAGCAGACGCCGGCGCTGTTCCCGCGTCACCGAATTGGCCTTCCGGTCCGGCTCGATGCCGGAGCGTTCCGCCAGCACCGGGACCATGGACCGGGGGACCAGCGCCTCCAGCACATGGTGAAAATCCCGGTTGGGGTTCTCCCCCAGCTCCCGGAGCAGCCGCGCGTCCAGGGTCTTTTCCTCCAGCGCCGGCTTCAGATCGATCCAAAGGGTATACTGTTCCTTCGCAAAGTCCCGCATGTGGGCGCTGGCGCTCAGGACCAGGGGGCCGGAGACCCCGAAATGGGTAAAGAGCATCTCCCCCTGCTCGTGAAAGAGGGTCTTGCCCTTCTGGTTCTTCACCCGGAGGGCCACGTTGCGCAGGGACAGGCCCTGCATCCGGGCGCAGGCCTCGTCCGGCGAGACCAGGGGTACCAGGGACGGCTTGGGCGGAATAATAGTATGCCCCAGCTCCGCGGCCATCCGGTAGCCGTCCCCGCTGGAGCCGGTGAGGGGATAGGACACGCCGCCGGTGGCGAGGATGACCGCCCCGCTCCGCCAGCTGCCCCGCCGGGTTTTCACGCCGGTGACCCGCTCCCCCGCCAGGATCTCCACCGCCCGGTCCTCCACCAGCTCCACCCCGGCCCGGCGCAGGGCCAGGAACAGGGCATCGATGATGTCCGCGGCCCGGTCCGACTGGGGAAAGACCCGGTTGCCCCGCTCCGTCTTGAGCGGGACGCCCAGGCCCTCAAAAAAATCCTTGACCGCGCTGGGCGGAAACCGGGCGACCGCGCTGGTGAGAAAGCGGCTGTTCTGGGGCGTGTGGCGCAGGACCTCCTCCACGGTGCAGTCGTTGGTCAGGTTGCAGCGCCCTTTCCCTGTAATATAGAGCTTCCGCCCCACCTTCTGGTTCCGCTCCAGCAGCAGGACCTCCGCCCCGTTTCCTGCGGCGGTGAGGGCGGCCATCATACCGGCGGCGCCGCCGCCTATCACAATGACATCAGGATTCAAGCTCCGCCTCTTCCTCTACTTTTTCATAGACATCGTACTCGTCCCAGATCCGTTCCAGTTCGCCAAAAATCTGAGCAAGATCACTGTTCTTCCTGCGGCTCACCGCCACGATCAGGGCGTTGACCATACTCAGCGGCGCCACCAGGGAGTCCACGAAGGAGGCCATGTCGCTCTTGGCCAGAAGGGCGTGGTCCGCGATGGCGGCCAGGGGCGAGGTGACGCTGTCGGTGATGGCCACCACCGAGGCGCCCCGGTCGTGGGCGAACTCCATGGCCTTGACCGTCCGCTTGGAGTAGCGGGGGAAGCTGACGCCGATGACCACATCCCCCTTCTTCACCCGGAGCAGCTGCTCAAAGATCTCGCTGGCGGAGGTGGTGTTCACCAGGGTGACATTTTCAAAGATCAGGTTGAAATAGAACCCCAGGAAGCTGGCAATGGCAGCGGCGGAGCGGACACCGAGGATATAAATGCGCTTGGCGTCCAAAATAGTGTCCACGGTGCGGCCGAAGGCCTCCCGGTCGGCCTCCTCCAGGGTCATGCGGATCTTCTCAATGTCCGACTGGAGCACCATGGAGAGAATGTCGTGGTTTCCGATCCGGTCGTTGGAGACCTCGATGCGCTGGACGGCGGTGAGCTTGTTGCGGATCATCTCCTGAAGGGCCTTCTGCATGGCGGGATAGCCGTCATAGCCCAGCTCCGCCGCGAAGCGGACCACCGTGGACTCGCTGACGTTCACCGTCTTGCCCAGCCTGCTGGCCGTCATAAAGGCGGCCTTGTCGTACGAGTTCAGGATAAAGTTGGCGATGAGCTTCTGCCCCTTTGAAAAAGCCCCCATATTCGACTGGATGACAGCCAAAATATCTTTTGACATCCTGTGGTTCCTCCTGCACGTCCCTTTTTCGGGGACCTTGTTTCAACGCCTATCATACCGGGAAACAGCGGGAAATGCAAGGGTGTTTTGCAAGGAATGAGATTTTTCCTGCAAATTCAGGGGTCAGCCCTCCTCCTTTAGGGCCCGCAGCTCCTCCCGGGTGAGTCTGCGCCACTCCCCCGGCTTCAAGCCGCCCAGGGTCAGCGTCCCCTCCCGCACCCGCTTGAGGGCCGCCACCTCCAGCCCGGCGGCAGCGCACATGCGCCGCACCTGGCGGTTTTTCCCCTCGTGGATGGTGATGGAGAGGGTCCCGCCCCCGGGGGTTCTGTTCAGGACCCGGACCCGGGCCGGGCGGAGGGCCTGGCCGTCCAGCTCCATAGGGCCGGTGAGGACGGGCAGGGCGGCGTCCACATCCCCCCGGACCCGGACCCGGTACTCCTTCTCCACCTCGTGGCTGGGGTGGGTGAGCCGGTGGGTCAGGTCCCCGTCGTCGGTCATCAGGAGCAGCCCCTCGGAATTCAGGTCCAGCCGCCCCACCGGCCACACCCGGGCGCCGCAGCCGGCCACCAGCTCCGCCGCCGTCCTGCGGCCCTTCTCGTCAGAGAGGGTGGTCACATAGCCCACCGGCTTGTAGAGCATGAGGTAGGTGTGCCGGTCCGGCCTTAAGAGGAGTTTCCCGTCCAGCGCGATCTGGTCCCGCTCCGGGTCCGCCTTTTCCCCCAGGGCGGCGACGCGGCCGTTTACCGTCACCCGCCCTGCGGTTATGTATGCCTCCGCCTGCCGGCGGGAGGCGGCCCCGCAGGCGGAGAGGATTTTTTGCAGGCGCTCCTCCACGGGCGCCCCTCCTTTCCATGCACACAGCGGCGGAGCGGCGTTTCCGCCGCTGGTACTGTCGAAAAAGTGACGCGTCACTTTTTCGAGAAAACTGCGGCGTGCTGTGCGCATCGTCGTCGCGGGCTCCGTATCCCTCGCCCTGCCGCGAGCGGCAGGACTCACTCGCTCCGCCGCTCCTTCTTTCCCCACACAAACCACGGTGGTTTGCGTGGGGGCCCCCTATGCCCTTGCGTGGGACGGGCAAAACTCACACTGGCACGCCGAGAAGTGTTTTTCCCGAGGCCGCAGCGTGAAGAAAATGTGCCGGTGGCACATTTTTAGCGTAGGCCGCAGCGGCTATGCCGCGAGGAGACAACGTATAGGTCCCCGGAAAAAACCGATTAGATCTTTTTCGCGCCTGCGGGCGCGAACTCTACGAGGTTTTTCGACAAGCGGAGCGGCGTTTCCGCCGCTCCGTACGGGTCAGATTTCTCTGATAAAAAACCGGACGATCCGGTCCAGCAGGCCCTCGTATTTCGGCACATCCAGGCGCACGTCCTGGCTGTACACCAGATAGGAGGTCCCGATGAGCTCGTCCCCCAGATAGAAGCGGAGCTCCCCGGCGACGGCCCCCTGTTCCACCGGCGCCTCCACCTCCCGCGCAAGGTCCAGCTCGGCCCGGACCCGCTCACCCTCCTGAAGGGGGTAGTAGAGGTCATTGGCCGTACAGACGCCGGCCATCTGCACCAGGCTGCCCGCGACCTTGACGTGCCAGGCCTCCTTCCCCGCCGTGGCCAGCACCTGGCGGGGGTAGGCGGAAAAGCCGTAGTCGTAGAGGGCGGCGTGGTCCGCCCAGTCGTTGGAGTCGTGCAGGGTGACGGCGATAAGGCGCTGGCCGTCCCGCTGGGCGCAGGTGACGAGGGTCCGGCCCGCCTCTCCGGTGTAGCCGGTCTTGAGGCCGATGCAGCCGTCATACTGCCAGAGGAGCTTATTGTGGTTGGTGAAGCTGCGCCCGGCGATGGCGATGGATTTGGTGCCCACGATGTCCGCCAGGAGCTCGTGCTCCATCACCACCCGGGCCAGCTTGGCCATATCCGCCGCCGTGGAGTAGTGCCCCTCCTGGTCCAGGCCGTTGGGGTTGGCGAAGTGGGTGTTCTCCATGCCCAGCTCGGCCGCCCACTCGTTCATCCAGTCCACAAAGGTCTCCACGTCCCCGGCGCAGTAACCGGCGATGGCCACCGCCGCGTCGTTGCCCGAGGCCAGGAGCAGCCCGTAGAGCAGCCCCTTCAGGGTGACCTCCTCCCCGGCTCGCAGGTACATGGAGGAGCCCTCGGCCCCGGTCCACTCGGGGCGGATGGTGACCACCTCGTCCACATCCGGCGTGGACTCCACCGCCACCAGCGCCGTCATCAGCTTGGTGATGCTGGCGATGGAGCGGCGCTCGTCGGCATCCTGGGCGTAGAGCACCCGGCCGGACTCGGCGTCCACCAGAATGGCGGAGGCCGCCGACAGCTGGGGCGGCCCAGCCGCCCGGCAGGGCTGGCAGAGCACTGGGGCGAGCAGGACGGCGGCCAGCAGGACCGCGGCGCTGCGCTTCACACCGCATCACCTCACGGAACAGAGATGACGCCAGTATGCCCCCTAGAAGCTCTCTTTATCCCTGGCCTCGGCTCGGTCCTGCTGTTTCTCGATGAACCCGGTGACCTTGTCCATCACCTCGGGCACCAGCTCTATCACCCGGTCGACGGCGGTGCCGGGCGGGGGCGCGATGGGCAGCAGGCGGACGTTGTCCTCCTTCACGATGAGGAAGGCCACGGGGACGATGTTGATGCCCGCGCCGCCCCCGCCGCCGAAGGAGTTGTCCGCCTCCGGCTTCTGGTTCTTGGTGGCGAAGTCGGACCCGCCCGAGGCGAAGCCGCAGCTCACCTTGGAGACCGGGATGATGGTCACGCCCTCCGCCTGGATGGGGGTGCCTACGATGGTGTTGACATCCACCATCTCCTTGATTTTCTGCATGGTGGTGGACATGAGGTCCCCCAGGGGGTGCTGTTTGTTTTCCATGGTCAAACCGCCTCTTTCTGTATGGTCTGTTCGGATTTTTCTTCCTCACGGTAGGTCTGATAGATGCGGAAAAACTTCCAGAAAAGAATTACGGCCAGGGCGATGGCCTGTCCCACGTTCAGCGACGCCTCCAAATAGAGGTAGACCGCGGGGGCCGCCCGCTGGAAGTCCACCCTTGTGCGGATGCGGTGGCTGCGGATGTGGAAATTATGCTCCAAAAGGGGCCATATCATACCGATGGCGCTGTTGGCCCAGCCGAAGGAGAGGGCCGCGGCGGCGGGGTCGTCCGGGGCCGCGGCGGTGAAGTCCAGCCGAAGCTGGTCCACCCGGACCTTCCGCCGGAGCCGGCCGGCGGCCTCGGCCGCCAGCGGAAGCATCCGCCGCAGCAACTCAAAGCTTCCGCCCGGCTTGGCCTTCTCCTGTTCTGCTGGAGGTTTCGCCTTTTTCGCCCGCCCTTGCTTTTCCTTTTTTTCTTTTTTAGCGGGCCAGACCTGGAAGGACAGCGGGCCTGCCTTGACCCACACCATGGCCCCGTCCTCGCTGTACTCCGCCTTGGCGCCGATACGGATCCGGCTGATCAGGAACAGGACCAGCAGGACGGCCAGGAGGACCGCCAGGGCCGTCACGCCTCCGCCTCCGGCGACGCAGCGCCCTGCTCCCGGGCGGCCAGCTCCTGCGCGGCGGCGAGGATCTCCTCCTCGGTGGGAGCGGCGTCCGGCGCACCTGCATCCTCGGCCGCCTGGGCGGCCCGGAGCCGCTCCAGGCTGGCCTGCATCTCCATGGTGATCTGCCCGTCCTCCGGTGAGGCGTTGGGTAGCTCGGGCAGCTCCTCCAGACTGGACAGGCCGAAGGAGCGCAGGAAGTTCTGGGTGGTCCGGTACAGGATGGGCCGGCCGGGCACCGCCAGGCGGCCGCACTCCTCGATGAGCTCCCGCTCCAGCAGCAGACCCACGGTGTAGGAGCTGTCCACCCCCCGCACCTGGTCCACATAGGCCCGGGTGACCGGCTGGTAGTAGGCGATGACAGCCAGCACCTCCAGCGCCGGCTGGGAGAGGCGGGCGGGTTTCCGGCTCTCAAAGGCCTTGCGGATGCAGTCGGCGTACTCCGGCGCGGAGCAGAGCTGATAGCTGTTGTCCAGCCGGATCAGCCGGATGCCCCGGCGGTTGTAGCTGTAATCGTCGGCGAGCTTCTGGCACACCGAGTCCACCGTGGCCCGGTCGGCCTCCAGCGCCAGGCACAGCCGCTCCACCCCCACTGGGTCGCCGGCGGCGAAGAGGATGCCCTCGATGGCCGATTCCAATTCCTTTAATTCCATAGCGCCGCCTCCATTCGGGGCCCTTGATTCACTCGCCCTCCGAGGAGAGCGCCAGCTCTCCCTCCTCCGCCCCGCCGGTCCGGGTGACGGTACAGTCCTCCTCCGTCCCCGCCAGAAGGATGCGTCGAGCCTTGCACAGCTCCAGCACCGCCAGGAAGGTGGCCACGATCTCCGAGCGGCTCCGGTTGCCCTGGAACAGGGAGCGGAACCGGGTCACGCCGAAGGAGACCAGCCGCTGGAGGATCTCCGCGGCCTTGTCTGAGACCGGGTAGGGCTCCCGGCCCACGATACCCTCAAAGGCCGCCATGGGGGGCGGCAGGCGGTGGTCGGACCGCTCCAGCACCGAGGCTATGGCCTGCCGCAGGTCCTCCTTCTGGTGGACATAGCGGTAGGTCTTGTTGACGGGGATGACCTCGGGCACCTTGGTGATGTAGTCCCGCCCCACGGCGTAGCGGTCGGAGAGCTGGGGGATGAGGGCCTTGATTCGGTTGTAGTTCTCGTGGCGCTGGTGCTCCTCCAGAGAGGCGATGAGCTGCTCCATCTCGGAGAGGGCCTCCTCGTCGTGGATGGAGAGCAGCATCCGGGTCTTGATGAACACCAGGTGGGCGGCCATGGTGACAAACTCGCTGGCCACCTCCAGGTCCAGCTCCTTGCGCCGGTCCATCCACGCCAGGTACTGGTCCAAAATGAGGGAGATCTGGATGTCCTTGATCTCCATTTTGTTCTTGCTCAACAGGCTCAGGATCAGGTCCAGCGGGCCGTCGAAGTCCTCCAGGTCCTCCGCCCTGGCCTTGACCACCTTCTCCAGGTGGAAGATCGGTGTCTCCACGCGCTCCGCTCACCTCACATCACATCAAAAGACAAAGTAGACAAAATTGGCTCCCAGGTAAAGCAACTCCCCCGGCAGGCCGGTCAAGCGGCACAGCAGGGACAAAACCCACTGGATGGCGGTGTTCAGAGGCCCGGAGAACACGCCGAAAAACAGCAGCAGGAGCAGGGCCAGCATAATGTACCGCTCATAGCGCATCACCGTGTAGTAGAGGCGATCCGGCAGAAAGGCGAAGAGCACCCGGGAGCCGTCCATGGGCGGAATGGGGATCAGGTTAAAGAGCCCCAGGCCCGCGCTGAGAACGGCCAGGTTGCACAGGACGCCGAACACACAGAACAGCACCGTCCCGCCCAGCAGGCCCAGGTGGTAGAGCAGGGAGCCGATTCCGATGGCGAGGACGGCGGTCAGCAGGTTGGAGACCGGACCCGCCAGGGCGGTGATGGCCATGTCCCGCTTGGGGTGGTTAAAATAGCGCAGATCCACCGGCACCGGCCTGGCCCAGCCCACTCCGGCCACCAGCATACAGACAAAGCCGATGAGGTCGATGTGCCGCAGGGGGTTCAGGCTCAGCCGGCCCTGGTCCTTTGCCGTGGGGTCCCCCAGGGCGTAGGCCGCCAGGCCGTGGGACAGCTCGTGCAGGGTGAGGCATACCACTACGGCCAGGACGTTGACCAGGAAAGAGACCAGCCCGGCCCAGTTCATCTGTTGCAGGAAGTTAAGCGGTGTTCCCAAAATCAGGATACCCCCCGAAAAAATCAAATCCAAAGGCATATGCCATGCCAGCGGCGGCTGGACGACTGATAGTATAGTATACCAGATTTCCCCGGAAAAAACAAGGAGGGAACGGCGACTGCCGTTCCCTCCCGCTTCTTTCGTCAAATTCCTCCGGCGAGCAGGTAGCAGAGGAAGAATAACAGGCTGCCGGCGCCGGCGGCCAGCAGGGCCAGCCGTCTGCGGCGGACTCCGGCGCCCCCGTCGGAGAGCAGGCCGTCCACAACGGACAGCCCGGCCAGCGCCACACAGGCCATGGACAACAGCAGGAAGATTCCGCTCATCAGAAACACCCCTTTCCGGATGCTCTGATGATACCGCCCAAATCTTAAGAAAGGGATAACGGGAGCTAAAACGGAGGTGAATTCCGCCCCTCACGCCATATGGGCGAGAATCTCCTCCAGGAGCTCCTGCCGCCCGGTCCCCTTCTCTGCCGAGAAGGGAATTACCTTTACATCGTCTGAGATGCCCAGGGTTTCCCGGATGCGGGCCAGGTTTGGCTCCACCTCGCCCTGTTTCAGCTTGTCCAGCTTGTTGGCCACCACCACAAAGGGCTTGCCGCTCCCCTTGAACCACTCCCCCATGGTGCAGTCGTCCGCCGTGGGTTTGTGGCGGGCGTCCACGATCATGGCGCCCAGGGTCATCAGGGAGGTGTCCGCGAACCAGGACTCGATGAGCCGGCCCCAGCGCTCCCGCTCCGCCTGGGAGACCCTGGCGTATCCGTATCCAGGCAGATCCACCAGGTAGAGCCGCTCATCGATGAGAAAGTAGTTGATATGGGTGGTCTTGCCGGGGGCGGCCCCCACCCGGGCGAAGTTCTTCCGGTTCAGCAGGCGGTTGATGACCGAGGACTTCCCCACGTTGGACCGCCCGGAAAAGACCACCTGGGGCAGCCCGTCCCGGGGGAAGTCCCCGCTCTTGACGGCGGAGCGGATAAACTCCGCCCGCTGTAAATTGAGAGACATGATTGGCCTCCTTCCCCTGCCGTCACTGGGTCCGGAGCGCCGGGCGGCAGCCGGTGCTCCTCCCTGCCGCCTCCGCCCCGGGGATGGCCCTCAGGGCCTCGGCCCGCTGGACAGGCAGGTTCAGGGCCTCAGCCAAAGCCTGGTCCACCTGGTCCAGAAGGACAAAGTGGAGGGAGCGGCGCACCGTCTGGTCGATCTCCTCCAGGTCCGGCTCGTTCTCCGCCGGGATCAGGACGGTCTTGATCCCATTCCGCAGGGCGGCCATGGTCTTCTCTTTCAGCCCGCCGATGGGGAGCACCCGGCCCCGGAGGGTGATCTCCCCCGTCATGGCCACGCCCCGCTTGACTGTTACGCCGGTGAGGGCCGAGACCATGGCCACCGTAATGGCCACGCCGGCTGAAGGGCCGTCCTTGGGGACCGCCCCCTCCGGGAAGTGGACATGGATGTCCTTCTTTTGGTAGAAGTCGGGCTCAATGCCCAGCTGAGCCGCCCGGCTGCGGATATAGGTCAGGGCGGCGTGGGCCGACTCCTTCATCACATCCCCCAGGTTGCCCGTCAGCTCCACCTTGCCGGTGCCGGGGACCACCCCGGCCTCTACCTGCAGGATCTCGCCGCCCACGCTGGTCCAGGCCAGGCCGTTGACCACCCCCACCTGCTCGGTCAGCTCCCGCCGCTCGGGGTGGAATTTCCGCACACCCAGGTATTGTTCTAGGTTATCTCCTGTAACGGAAACAGACTTTACACCGCTTGACACCACTTCCATGGCGGCCTTCCGGCACAGGGCGGCCAGCGTCCGCTCCAGCACCCGCACGCCAGACTCCCGGGTGTAGGCGGTGATGATCTCCCGGATGGCGTCATCGGTCACCTTCAGCTGGGCACGCCGGAGCCCGTGGCGCTTGAGCTCCTTGGGCAGCAGATGCCGCCGGGCGATCTGGAGCTTCTCCTCGTCGGTGTAGCTGGTCAGCTCAATGACCTCCATCCGGTCCAGCAGGGGCCGGGGGATTGTCTCGGTGGTGTTGGCCGTGGTGATGAACAGCACGTCGGACAGGTCGAAGGGCACCTCCAGGTAGTGGTCCCGGAAGGTGCTGTTCTGCTCGGTGTCCAGCACCTCCAGCAGGGCCGAGGAGGGGTCGCCCCGCACATCGCTGCCCAGCTTGTCGATCTCGTCCAGCAAAAGCAGGGGATTGCTGCTCCCGGCCTGGCGGATGGCGGCGATGATCCGCCCCGGCATGGCGCCGATATAGGTCTTGCGGTGGCCCCGGATCTCGGCCTCGTCGTGGACTCCGCCCAGGGAGATCCGGGCCAGTTTCCGGTGGAGGGCCCGGGCTACCGACATGGCTACCGAGGTTTTCCCTACCCCCGGCGGGCCCACAAGGCACAGGACCTGTCCCTTGAGGCCGGGCGCGAGCTGCTTGACCGCCACGAATTCCAAAATGCGCTCCTTGACCTTCTCCAGGCCGTAGTGGTCGGCCTCCAGCACCTTCCGGGCCGCGTCCACGTTGACCCGCTCCCGGGTCTTTTTGCCCCAGGGGAGCTCCAGGCACAGGTCCAGGTAGTTGCGGATGACGGAGGCCTCGGCCGAACCGGGACCCTGCTTCTGGAGCCGGTCCACCTCCTTGCGCAGCTTCTCAGCTACTTCATCCGGCAGTTTGGCGGCGGCGATTTTGCTGCGGTAGCTCTCCAGCTCGCTGTCGCTGCCGTCCCCCTCCCCCAGCTCGGACTGGATGGCCTTGAGCTGCTCCCGGAGGTAGTAGTCCCGCTGGTTGCTGCTCAGGCCCTCCCGGACCCGCTCCTGGATGCCGTGCTCCAGCTCCAGGATCTCCACCTCCCGGCGGAGGATCTGGTAGAGCCGCTCCAGCCGGCGCACCGGGCGCAGCTCCTCCAGGATGGCCTGCTTGTCCCCCGAGCGCATCACGATGTTCTGGGCGATGTAGTCGGCGATGTAGCCCGGGTCCTCGCTGGCCAGCACCTGGATGAGTACGTCGGGGGTGATTCTGGGGGCCAGCTCGGTGTAGGTCTCAAAGAGGTCATAGGTCCGGCGGATCAGCGCCTCGGTACGGGGAGTGTTGCGGACCGGAGCCGTTGCCTCGATCTCCTCCACCTCGGCCAGGAGGTAGGGCGCTGTCTGGGACAGGCCCTGAAGCCGGCCCCGGCTCACCCCCTCCACCATCACCCGGACGTTGTCCCCCGGCAGGCGGAGGATCTGGCGCACCTGGGAGATCGTACCGATGGTATAGACATCCTCCATCTGAGGGTTCTCCACCGCCAGGTCCCGCTGGGTCACCAGAAAGATGGGCCGGCCGGAGGACATGCACTCGTCCAGGGCCTTGATGGAGGACTCCCGCCCCACGTCAAAGTGGAGCATCATGGTGGGGAAAATGGTCAGGCCCCGCAGCGCCAGCGCGGGCATGGTGACCACAGTATGGGCTTCAGACATGAGAATCACTTCCTTTGAAAAAAGGCGGGGGATGCTGCCCCCGCCTTTTGCCGTTTCTCAGGACACGTTGCCCTGGGGAAGGCCGCCCTTTTCCGCGCGGAGAGCGGCGCCGCCCAGCCGGGGCCGGGCCGTGCGGCTCTCGTCGTGCTCGATGAGGGGCGCGCCCTCGCCCCGGATACACTCCGCTGTGATGGTCACCTTGGAGATGGTGGGATCGGTGGGCACGTCGTACATGATCCGGGTCATGGCTCCCTCCAGCACAGCCCGCAGGCCCCGGGCGCCGATCTCCCGCTGGATCGCCAGGTCGGCGGCCGCCTCCAGCGCCTCGGGCTGGAACTCCAGCGCCACATTGTCATAGGCCAGCAGCCGCTCGTACTGCTTGACCAGGGCGTTTTTGGGCTCGGTGAGGATGGATACCAGCTGTTCCCTGTTCAGGGCGCGCAGGGCGGTAATCACCGGCAGGCGGCCCACCAGCTCGGGGATGATGCCGAACTTGATGAGATCGTGGGGCTGGATGTCCTGGAACAGGGCGGAGACATCCCGCTCCTTCTTGCTCTGGATCTCGGCGCCGAAGCCCATGGACTTCTTGTCCTGGCGCTGCTCAATGATCTTCTCGATCCCGTCGAAGGCGCCGCCGCAGATAAAGAGGATGTTCTTGGTGTTGATCTGGATGAACTCCTGATGGGGGTGCTTGCG
>DVHW01000262.1 GCA_018711785.1 Candidatus Galloscillospira excrementavium | reverse complement strand
GGGAAAAAGCAACGAAATTTTGTTAAAACTTTAACGATAAATTTTTAACAATTTTGCGGAAAGTGCAAAAAGAACGCACACGGGCCCTCTGGAGTGCTCCAGAGGGCCCGTTCGGTATAGGGGAGAAAGAGAGAAGGCATGGTATCGTCCGCGGTGAGCGCGGGTCAGCCCGCCGCCTCTGCGGGCGTCAGTTCCGCCACTCGGGTGTCGGGCAGGAGGAGGGTAGAGGGCGTGAGCCCTTGTTCGGCGGCCATCATCTCCTGGTGGGTGAGGAGAGGGTGGGCCCCGTCCACCAGGCCAAGCTCCTCCAGCGCGGCGATGGTCTCGGTGGCGGTGGTCTGGAGGGTGATGGTGACCTCAAAGAGGGTGGAGCCGGAGGGAACGTCCGCCGGCTGGGTATTGGGCCCGCCGGTGGTGTTGGGGAAATAGAAGGAGAGGGTCAGGTCGTTGTAGTAGCACAGCTGGTAGCGCTCCCGGTCCTCCAGCAGGAACCGGCGGCCCAGCCGCCCAGCGGCAATGTCGTCCCGGACGGCCTGGAGCAGGCGGGCGGCCTCCTCCTCAGTAAGGGTGCGGGTTTGGTAGCCGGTGTAGAGGCTGCCGTCCGACACCTCATAGTCGTTGTTGACGCCGGCCTGGAAGAGGACGGCGCTGTCGGGCAGGGCGTAGAGCTTCTCCACCGCCGAGGGGCGGTTCAGCAGGGAGTCCAGCCGGGCGGCGGGGGAGTCGGGCTGGGCCAGCAGGGCCTCGCTCACCGGCAGCTCATATCTCCGGGTGATCTCCCGGCCGGAGCGGGTGGTGTACTGCAGGCGGAAGTGGACCAGACCCTCGGTCTGGTAGTCCAGGGCGCCCGCCTCCTCGGCGTAGGTATAGGCGTAGGAGAAGAATTGTCCGTCCAGCTCGTCCCGGTGTTCCACCACCGCGGCGTGGAGGGCCACGGCGGCGGCAATGTCCTCCGGGTCATCCAGGGTAAAGGCGGCGTAGTTGCCGGAGTCATAGGGGTAGGAGGCGATGTCCCGCAGGGTGACGGACCGGATGTCGCCCGGGTCGGGAACCCAGCGCTCGAAGCCGAACAGGTCGAACTGCAGCCCGGCGCAGCAGAGCACCAGGGCCAGGGTAAAGACCGCCGCCCCCTTCCAGCTCCGGCGGAACACCCGGAAGGACTTGCGCAGGAGCATCTCGGCGGCGAAGTAGCCGACGAGGCCGAAGAGCACCAGGAAGAGGACCAGGGAGGCCAGGTTGTCGGGCAGGGAGCTGAAGAGGAAGGCGTGTCCGTAGACCCCCAGGAAGATGGCGGCGCAGAAGGCCACGCCGTACTTGAAGATGGGCCGCACCCAGCTCACCGCAACGATGTCCCCGGCGCTCTCCAGCCGCCGCCGGCGGTAGACCGCCAGGGCCAGCAGGGAGAAGACCACGCCCACCACGGCGTAGAGCAGGATGTAGCTGAAGCCCCGGAGGGGACCGGCGCCCCGGTTCCAGTCGTCGTAGTTGGGCCCCACCTGGGTGCACAGCTTTACCACCGGGGTAAACCAGTTGGCCAGAGTCCCCATCCAGTCGGAGGAGTAGTAGCCGAAGAGGAAGGCTTCGGCCAGAGCCTCAAAGAGAACGCTCAGGCCCTTGACCAAAAAGTTGAGGATGCCGTAGAACACGGGCAGGGCCACCAGGTTGCCGGTGAACATGGCGCAGAACACGGCAAAGGAGTAGAAAAACAGCCCAACCAGAGTCATGCTCAGCAGCCACAGCACCAGCCCCCAGGGGGCCACCTGGCCGATGGCCGCCTCCGCCAGGAGGGTGATGAGGAAGATGGCGGCGTTGGGCACGGCCAGGAAGGTGAAGCCGGACAGCCAGTTGGTGAGGAAGAGCCCCTCCCGACGCACCGGCAGAGCGTGGAGCATGCCCGCGGACTTGGCGTTGTAGAGGTAGGAGAACACCGCCATGGCGCAGAACAGGCCGAAGAAGGCGTTGAGCACGATGCCCACGGAGAGGGTGTTCAGCACATACCGCTCCACCCACACCTCGGACATGTCCCGGTACCGGGCGCTGGAGAGCATGCTCAGGGGGAGCAGAAAGAGAAGGATGACGAAATAGATGCTCCAGATGGGCCAGAACCGCCGCAGGTTTTTGGCGTAGAGGGTGGGGTAGAATTTGCGCCAGGTCCGCCCCAGGGCGGGGCGCTCAGAGGACAATGTCCCGGACGGCATAGTCTTCACCTCCCAACTCATAAATAAAGATCTCCTCCAGGGTGAGGGGCAGGGCGTCCATCAGGATGGGGGCGTACACCGCCAGGCGATTGGTGACCTCCTCCGCCCGGCCCCGGACGATGAGGGTGTGGATGCGGCCCACCTGGGAGACATGGAGGACCTCCAGGTCGTCGGGCAGCTTGGGCAGCTCCTTCTCCTGAAAGACCACCTGCATCTTCACCAGGTTGTCCTGGAGGTCGGAGAGGGACCGCTCGATGAGCACCTTCCCGTGGGAGAGGATGCCCACATGGTCGCACACATCCTCCAGCTCCCGCAGGTTGTGGGAGGAGACCAGCACCGTGGTGCCGTACTCGGCCACGTCCCCCATCAGCAGGGACCAGACCTGCCGGCGCATCACCGGGTCCAGGCCGTCCACCGGCTCATCCAGCACCAGGATCTCGGGCCGGCAGCTCAGGGCCAGCCAGAAGGCGGCCTGCTTCTGCATGCCCTTGGACAGGCGGCGGATGGGGTGGCGCTCATCCACCGTGGGAAAGACCTCCTTCAGGGCCTGGTAGCGCTTGGGGTCAAAGCGGCGGTAGAAGCCCCGGTAGAAGGACATCATGTCCCGGGTGGAGGCGGAGAGGAAGTAGTACAGGTCGTCCGGAATGGAGAACATCCGCTCCTTCACCGCCGGGTTTTCATAGACCGGCGCTCCGTCCACCAGCACGGTGCCCGAGTCCTGCCGCCACACCCCGGTGATGTGGCGCAGCAGGGTGCTTTTGCCCGCCCCGTTGGGGCCCACCAGGCCGTAGATGGCCCCCTTGGACACCTGCATGGTCAGCCCATCCAGGGCCCGGAAGCCGTCGAAGGTCTTGACCAGATCAGTGACTTGGATCATACTGCACACTCCTCTCATCCCCCAGTCCCCGGGCGCCTGCGGCGGGCCGGTGCAGGCGCTCGGCCAGCTCCCCCGCCGTCAGGCCCAGCCAGACCAGCTCGGCCGCCGTTTCGTCAAAGGTCCGGAGCAGACGCTCCCTCCGCTCCGGATTGCCGCCGGGGCGCTGGGCGGCAAAGGAGCCCTTGCCCGCCACGGTGTAGAGGTAGCCCTCGGACTCCAGGGCCTCGTAGGCCCGCTGGATGGTGTTGGGGTTGATGGCCAGGGAGGAGGCCATGGACCGCACCGAGGGCAGCCGGTCCCCCGGACACAGGGCGCCGGTCACCACCAGGTGGCGCAGGCCGTCCTTCACCTGCTCATAGATGGGACGCCCGTCCCGATAGTTGAGGCTGATCATGGGACGCTTTCTCCTTTCCAAACGCAGGAAAACTGTATGAACTGTATTAGTACAGTTAACATATCAGAGGCCCCGGCGGCCGTCAAGGGAAGAAACCTTAAGATTTTCTGATGATTTGCGCAGGATTTACAAATTGCGCATGACGTTTTCCCCGGAGTGTGCTATATTGTCAGCAGAGAACATCGATCTGAACGGGAAGGAAGCGTGACCATATTTCTATGAAACTCATCAGCGAGACCGACTGGAAGTGCTTTCTGACTTGTGTGGGGGACCTGATGGCTACCGAGGAGGTCCAGTCCATGCGCGCCCTGCCCCACCACCCCGGCGCGAGCTGCTATGAGCACTCGGTGTTCGTGGCCTATGTGTCTTTCCGCCTGGCCCGGCGCTGGGGATTGGACGTGCGCTCGGCCGCCCGGGGCGGACTGCTCCACGACCTGTACCTCTACGACTGCCGGGACCGCACCGCCCACCCGGGCAACCAGTGCATGGACCACCCGGAATTTGCCCTGCGCAATGCCCGGGCCCTGTGCGGCAGGCTCAACGCCAAGGAGGAGAACATCATCATCTCCCACATGTGGCCCTTGGCCAAGCGGATGCCCCGCTGCCGGGAGGCCCTGGTGGTCAACCTGGCCGACAAGCTCTGCGCCACCGCTGAGGTGCTGGGCTACTGGCGCCGCTCCAAGGTGCGGCGCATGGCCATGGCCGCGGCCTGAGGAGTTCGGACAAGTGACAGAGCCTCTTGCCCGAGCGGGCTGCGGGCGGAGAAGCGTTTTTCGAGCGCATAGCGCGGCGGAAAACGAATGTGAGTTTTTTCGCGCCTGCGGGCGCAGCTGCGCGGCCGTTGGCAGCCCGCTGCCTTGCGGATGCGGAACTCCACAGGGATTTTGACAGGCCGAGCCCCGTCTGCCCCCGGCAGGCGGGGCCTTTTGTGCCGTATGGGCGGGGATACGCGCCGGATTGTGAATGTGGAGGAGCATTTTGTCGGGAAGCGGGAAAAAATATGACGGGAAATTGTGCAAAGTGCCCATCCTGCAAAAACAGGCCGGAATTTTTGAAATTTACAATGCATTTCCCAGGCGTATTTGCTATAATGGCGGTGTAAAGAATGCCAACAGGGAGGGACTGGCTTGAACGAGGAACTGGTGAGCCGCATCCGGGCGGAGGCCCAGAAGCGGCTGGACCGGGTGGTCCGCCTGATGGAGGCCGGCGTGCAGGTGCTGGACCCCACCACCGTCTATGTGGATGACGAGGTGCAGGTGGGGGAGGGCACGGTGATTCTGCCCTGCACGGTCCTGCGGGGAAAGACCGTCATTGGGAAGAACTGCGAGATCGGCCCCAACGCCGTCATCCGGGACTGCACCGTGGGGGACGGCGTGACGGTGAACGCCTCCCAGCTCAACGAGAGCACGGTGGAGGCGGGGGCCAAGGTGGGCCCCTTTGCCTACATCCGCCCGGGCTGCCATGTGGGCCGGGAGGTCAAGGTGGGGGACTTCGTGGAGCTGAAGAACTCCACCATCGGCGACGGGACCAAGATCTCCCACCTGACCTATGTGGGGGACTCCGACGTGGGCGCGGGGGTCAACTTCGGCTGCGGTACCGTCACGGTGAACTACGACGGCAGCACCAAATACCGCACCACCATCGGCGACCACGCCTTCATTGGCTGCAACACCAATCTGGTGGCCCCGGTGAAGATCGGAGAGGGGGCCTACACAGCCGCCGGCTCCACCATCACCGAGGAGGTGCCCCCTGAGTCTTTGGCCATCGCCCGCAGCCAGCAGGTAGTCAAGAAGCAGTGGGTAGCCAAGCGCCGCCGCAAGCGGGAGAACTGACACGGCCCAGGCTGTGTGAAAAAGAGAGGACCGCGCGGCCTGCGCGGCAAGAAAAAGAGAGGATGTATGGAAGATGATCGCACACGGTAAGGACATCAAGATTTTTGCAGGCACCTCCAACCGACCCCTGGCAGAGGCCATCTGCAAGGAGATGGGACAGCAGCTCGGCAATGCCGAGGTGGGCGCCTTCTCCGACGGGGAGAACTTTGTCTCCATCTACGAGACCGTCCGGGGCAGCGACGTGTTCGTGGTCCAGTCCACCTGCGCGCCGGTCAACGACAACCTGATGGAAATGCTCATCATGATCGACGCCTTCAAGCGGGCCAGCGCCGGCCGCATCACTGCCGTGATGCCCTACTTCGGCTACGCCCGCCAGGACCGCAAGACCAAGCCCCGCGACCCCATCTCCGCCAAGCTGGTGGCCAACCTCATCACCCGGGCGGGTGCCGACCGGGTGCTGACCATGGACCTGCACGCCTCCCAGATCCAGGGCTTCTTTGACATCCCGGTGGACAACCTGCTGGGCAACCCCATTTTTACCGCCCACTTCGGTGAGCGCTTTGGCGACGACCACGAGAACACCATCGTGGTCTCCCCCGACGTGGGCAGCGTGGCCCGGGCCCGGGCCTTCGCCCAGAAGCTGGGCATGGGCCTGGCCATCGTGGACAAGCGCCGCCAGAGAGCCAACTCCTCCGAGGTCATGAACATCATCGGCGACGTGCGGGGCAAGCGGGTCATCCTCTTTGACGACATGGTGGACACCGGCGGGTCCCTGTGCGGCGCGGCCCAGGCCCTGGTGGAGCTGGGCGGGGCCACGGAGGTCTACGCCTGCGCCAGCCACGGCGTTCTCTCCGGTCCGGCGGTGGAGCGCATCGAGAAGAGCGTGCTCAAGGAGGTCCTCTTCCTCGACACCATTCCCGCGCCTGCCGGCGTGAAGTGTGATAAAATCAAGTACCTCTCTGTGGCGCACATGTTTGCCGAGGCCATCGAGCGCATCTACGAGGAGGTCTCGGTGTCCAAGCTGTTCGTGTAAGGGCACATCCTGTTAAAAAGGCTTCGCAGAGTTCGTGGCGCGTACGCCGCGAAAAAAGTGCAAATCCGTTTTTTGCCGCGACCTGCACCGTGTCTCCTCGCGGCATAGCCGCTGCGGCCTACGCAAAAAATGTGCCACGGCACATTTTCTTCACGCTGCGGCGTGGTGAAAAACACTTCTCGGCGTGCCAGTGTGAGTTTTGCCCATCTCACGCAAGGGCAAAATCTTGCGCGCGGCACGCCGTAGCCTGCTCGAAACAGTGACGCGTCACTGTTTCTACAATCACAGGGGCGGAGAACCTTCTCCGCCCCCGTTGTCACGTGGGAGAAAGAATATGTTTTTTGGAAAAAACAAGGGAAACAGCGGGGTGGCCTGGCTGGTGGTGGGCCTGGGCAACCCCGGCGAGCAGTACGAGAACACCCGGCACAACGTGGGCTTTCGGGTGGCCGACGAGCTGGCCGGGCGGGCGGACATCCCTATCCAGCGCCTGAGGTTCCGCGCTCTCACCAATACCACGGAGCTGGGAGGGGAGAAGGTGCTCCTCCTCAAGCCGGTGACCTACATGAATCTCTCGGGCGAGGCAGTGGGGGAGGCCGCCCGGTTCTACAAGGTGCCCCCCGAGCGGGTGCTGGTGGTGTCGGATGACGTGTCCCTCCCGGTGGGGAAGATCCGGGTGCGCCGGGGGGGCAGCGCTGGGGGCCACAACGGCCTGAAGAGCATCATCCAGCACCTTGGCACCGACCAGTTCCCCCGCATCAAGATCGGGGTGGGCCAGAAGCCCCACCCGGACTACGACATGGCCGACTGGGTGCTGGGCAAGTTCACGGGGGAGGACAAAAAGACCGTGGACACGGCGGTGCAGCGGGCCGCCGACGCGGTGGAGTGCTATATCCGGGACGGTGCGGACCGGGCCATGAACCGCTTTAACTGAGAGGGGAGGGAGCGCATATGGGGCAGAGGAAGCTGTTCTGCGAATACGGCCCAGTGTGCTACCAGCTCTCCCTGTGGAAGGAGGCCCTCCGCAAGCGGGCCCGGGACGCCCGGCGGGGCTTCCGGCCGGCCCGGACGCGGCAGGCCGACTCCCTGCCCGCCCTCATCAAGGGCCACCGCTCCCCGGTGGTGCGGCGGCTGGCGGGGGTGGAAGTGTCCCTCCAGGAGAACAAGCGGACCAATCTGGCCCTGGCCGTGGCGGAGATGGACGGAGTGGTCCTCCTGCCTGGGGAGGAATTCTCCTTTTGGGCCCTGGTGGGGGCTCCTGCCGCCCGGAAAGGGTACCTGCCGGGGCTCGCCATCTCCAAAGGGCGGCTGGGCAGCGCGGTGGGGGGCGGGCTGTGCCAGCTGGGCAACCTCATCCACTATCTGGTGCTGAACAGCCCCCTGGAGGTCACCGAGCTCCACCACCACTCCGACGCCCTCTTCCCCGATGAGCGGCGGCGGGTGCCCTTCGGCACCGGGACCTCCCTGTTCTATCCCCACGTGGACTACCGCTTCCGCAACAACACCGGCCAGAAGGTGCAGCTGCGCCTCTGGCTGGAGGAGGACGACCTGTGCGGGGAGCTGCGGGCCCAGCGGCCCTTCCCCTTCCGCTACCGGCTGGTGGAGACCGGGCACCGCTTTGTGAAGGAGGGGGAGGACTACTACCGCTGCAGCCAGGTCTGGCGGCTGACCCTGGACCGGGCCACGGGGGCGGAGCTGGGCCGGGAGCTGGTGCTGGACAACCACTCCAAGGTGCTCTATGACCACGCGCTGATCCCCCAAGAGGAGATCGCGGCGGTATGAGCGGGGGCATGGAACTGCTGGAGCGGGTCCGGGCCCACAGCGCCGCCCTGGGGGAGAAGCCCGCCCTGGCCGCGGGAGCGGAGAGGCTCTCCTGGCGGGCGCTGTGGCCCGGCGTTGTGTCCCTGGCCGCGGTGCTGCGGGAGCAGGGGAGCGGCCCGGTGGCGGTGGAGGGGGTCCGGGGCACCTGGCCCCCGGCCGCCTTTCTGGCCTGCCTCGTGGCGGGGCGGCCCTACCTGCCCCTGGACCCGGAGTGGCCCGCCGCCCGTCGGGAGGAGATCCTCCGGCGCACCGGGGCCCAAAAATTGAGCCGGGCAGAGGCGGAGGCGGGATTTTATGCCCGGCGGACCTGCGAGATCGCCGGGGGCGCGGGGATCGCCTACCTGCTGTTCACCTCCGGCAGCACCGGCGCGCCCAAAGAGGTGGCGGTGAGCCGGGCCAACCTGGACCACTTCCTCCGCTGGGCCGGCGGGCTGGAGGGGGTCCCGGAGGCGGCCGGGGAGACCGTGGTGGGCCAGGCGGCCTACTCCTTTGACCTGTCGGTGGCCGACCTCTACCTGTCCCTCTTCTGGGGCGGGACCCATGTGAACCTGACCGGGGCGGAGTTGGCCGACCCTGCCGCCCTGTTTGACCGCCTGGAGAGAAGCGGCGCCGCCCTCCTGGTGGCCACCCCGTCCTTTCTCCGTCTGTGCCTGCGGGAGGGGCGCTTTGCCCCCGGCCGGCTGTCCCGGCTGCGGACGGTGTTCTCCTGCGGGGAGGACCTGCCCGCCCCCACGGCCGCCCGTCTGCTGGAGCGCTTCCCGGGCGCGACCCTCCTCAACGCCTATGGCCCCACCGAGGCCACCTGCGCGGTGTGCGCCGCCCCCATCACCCGGGAAATGTGCACCGGGCCGCTCCCCATGGGAGTGCTGGGCGCCGGGGCGGTGGAGATCACGCTGGAGGACGGGGAGATCGTCCTGCGGGGGGAGAGCGTGGCCCCCGCCTACGGCGGGACCTACCGGACCGGAGACCTGGGACGGGTGGAGAAGGGCCTGCTCTATTGGCGGGGGCGGCTGGACGACCAGGTGAAGTACCGGGGCTACCGGGTGGAGCCCGCCGAGGTGGCGGCGGCGCTGGAGACCATCCGGGGGGTGGAGCGCGCCGCCGTGCTCCCCCGGCGGGACGGAGCGGGCCAGGTGCGGGGGCTGACCGCCTTTCTGGAGGGCCGGGACCTGCCGGCCGGGCCTGAGCTGGCCCGTCTGGCCCGCCTGCGCCTGCCCGGGTATCTTTGCCCGGACCAGTGGAGGCGGCTGGAGCGGATGCCGCTGACCGCCAATGGAAAGTGCGACCGAACGCGGCTGAAGGAGATGCTGAGATGAATCTGGAGGAGCGGGTGCGGGAGCTGATTGCCGACAGCTGCGGCACCCGGGAGGCGCTGGAGCCGGGCGTGGACCTGCTGGCGGGGGAGCTGCTGGACTCCCTGGGGCTGATCCAGCTGCTGGAGGGGCTGGAGGATCTGGGGATCGAGCTCCAGTCCACCCAGGTGCCCCGGTCGGCCTTCCGCACCGTGGAGAGCATACTCGCACTGTGCCGGGAGGCCGTGGACACAGAAGGAACACCGGAGATGAGGAATTCCCATGAAGCAGCTGACCGAGATACTCAAGCGCATACCGGAGTTTGAATCCCTCCTGGCCGCCATCGACGGGGGGGCCTGCCCCGCGGCGGTGAACGGCCTGTCCCCGGTGCACCGGGCCCATTTCGCCGCCGGAGTGCGGCGGGAGACCGGGCGGAGCGCGGTGGTGGTCTGCGCCGACGAGGCCGAGGCCGGCCGCATGGCAAAGGACCTCTCCGCCCTGGCCGGGGAGGTTGTGCCCACCCTCAGCGCCCGGGAGTTCACCTTCCACAACGCCGCCGTGGTCTCCCGCCAGTGGGAGCACCGGCGGCTGGGTGTCCTGCGGGCCCTCTCGGCGGGGGAGTGCCCGGTGCTGGTGGCCACGGTGGAGTCCCTGCTTCAGCGGACCATCCCCCCGGTGCTCCTCTCCCAGGCCAGCCAGGTGCTGCGCCTGGGGGAGAGCTATGATTTGAATGAGCTCAGCGAGACCCTCGCCGCCGCGGGGTACGCCCGCTGCGAGCAGGTGGAGGGGGTGGGCCAGTTCGCCCTGCGGGGCGGCATCCTGGACTTTTTCTCCCCCGCCCACCCCAAGCCTGTCCGGGTGGAGTTCTTCGGGGACGAGGTGGACTCCATGGGCCTCTTCGACCCGTCCACCCAGCGCAGGACCGAGAACATCCGGGAGGCGGAGATCCTGCCTGCCGCCGAGGTGCTGCCCCAGTTTGCCCCCGGCGGGCTGGCCGGGCTGGACGAGGCTCTGGATGGCCTCATCGCCCGGACCAGGGCACAGAAGGGGGACCGCACGGCCCTGCTCCAGATTCTGGAGGAGGACCGGGAACGGCTGAACCACACCGCCTCCTTCCCGGCCATGGACCGCTACCTGCCTATGATCTACCCCCAGATGGCCACCGCTGCCGACTACCTGCCCGAGGACGCGGTGGTGTTCTTCAGCGAGAGCCCCAGGGTGGCCGAGAGGGCGGGGACCTGGCGCTGGCAGCTGGAGGAGGACTGCAAGGACCTGCTGGAGCGGGGGGTGCTGGCGGGGGAGAACACCGCCCTGGCCCGGAGCTTTGACGAGCTGCTGGAGGTGCTGGACCGGTGGCCCCAGGCCTACTTGGACTCCTTTGTCTCCTCCCAGTACCCCCGGCGGCCCCGGACGTTGCTGAACTTAATGGCCAAGGCCCTGCCCTCCTACGGCGCCAGCCTGGAGACCGCGGTGTCCGACCTGAGCCACTACCTGGGGGAGGGCTTTGCCGCGGTGGTGCTGGTGGCCAGCGAGCAGCGGGCCCTGAACCTCCAGACCCTCCTGCGGGAGCAGAAGGTGCGCGCGGCGGTGGACTTCCAGCTCCACGCCCTGCCCCAGCCGGGCCGGGCGGTCATCGCCGTGGGGGGCCTGTCCGGCGGTATGGAGTATCCGGGGGCGGGGTTCGCCGTCCTCACTGAGGGGCAGGGCGTCCCAGCCAAGAAGCCCCGGCCCAAGGCGGCCACCAACCGGCAGAAGCTCAGCTCCTACGCCGACCTCTCGGTGGGGGACCTGGTGGTCCACGAGCACCACGGCATCGGCCGCTACCAGGGCATGGTAAAGATGGCGGTGGACGGCGTGGAGAAGGACTACGTGAAGATCGCCTACGCCGGGGCCGACGTGCTCTACGTCCCGGCCACCCAGCTGGACCAGGTGTCCAAGTACATCGGCGGCGGGGAGGACGCCAATGAGACCCGGAAGCTCTCCCGCCTGGGGGGCGGGGAGTGGGAGAAGCAGAAGTCCCGGGCCAAAAAGGCGGTGCAGGATTTGGCCAAGGGCCTTATCCAGCTCTACGCCCAGCGCCAGCGGCAGCCCGGCTTCGCCTTCTCCCCGGACTCGCCCTGGATGAAGGAGTTCGAGGAGGAGTTCGAGTACACCGAGACTGACGACCAGCTGCGGTGCATCCAGGAGATCAAGCGGGACATGGAGGCCCCCCGGCCCATGGACCGGCTACTCTGCGGGGATGTGGGCTACGGCAAGACCGAGGTGGCCTTCCGGGCCATCATGAAGTGCATCCTGGACGGCAAGCAGGCAGCCATCCTGGTGCCCACCACCGTCCTGGCCCGCCAGCACTACCTCACCGCCCGCCGGCGCTTTGCCAGCTACCCGGTGGAGATCGACGTGGTGAGCCGCTTCCGCACCTCGGCCCAAATCAAAGAGACCCTGCGCCGTCTGAAGGAAGGGGGCGTGGACCTGCTCATCGGCACCCACCGCCTGCTCCAGAAGGACGTGCAGTTCAAGGACCTGGGCCTGCTGGTGGTGGACGAGGAGCAGCGCTTCGGCGTCACCCACAAGGAGAAGCTCAATGAGCTCGCCCGCCAGGTGGACGTGCTCACCCTCTCCGCCACCCCCATCCCCCGGACGCTGAACATGGCCCTCTCCGGCATCCGGGACATGTCCACCCTGGAGGAGCCCCCCTCGGACCGCCTGCCGGTCCAGACCTACGTCCTGGAACACGATTGGTCGGTCCTGGCCGACGCCATGCGCCGGGAGATCGAGCGGGGGGGACAGGTCTACTACCTCCACAACCGGGTGGAGACCATCTCCCGCACCGCCGCACGCATCCGGGACCTGCTGGGGGAGGAGGTCACCGTGGCGGTGGCCCACGGCAAGATGACCCAGGAGGAGCTGAACGACGTGATGCAGCGCACCAGCGAGGGGGAGGTCAACGTGCTGGTGTGCACCACCATCATCGAGACCGGCATCGACATCCCCAACGTCAACACCCTCATCATCGAGGACGCGGACAGGATGGGCCTGGCCCAGCTCCACCAGATCCGGGGCCGCATCGGCCGCAGCGCCCGGCGGGCCTACGCCTACCTCACCTACCGCAGGGGCAAGGTACTGCAGGAGACCGCCGCCAAGCGGCTGGCTGCCATCCGGGAGTATGTGGAGTTCGGCTCCGGCTTCAAGATCGCCATGCGGGACCTGGAGATCCGGGGCGCCGGCAACCTGCTGGGCCCGGAGCAGTCCGGGTATCTCATGAGCGTGGGCTACGACCTGTACCTGAAGCTGCTGGAGGAGGCCGTCCTGGAGGAGCGTGGCGAGGAGAAGCAGATCGAGACGGAGTGCGCCGCCGACCTGACGGTGAACGCCCACATCCCGGACCGGTACGTCCCCTCGGCGGAGCAGCGGATGGACCTGTACCGCCGCATCGCCGCCATCCGCACGGACGAGGACGCCTCGGACCTGCTGGACGAGATGCTGGATCGGTACGGCGAGGCGCCGAAGAGCGTGCTGGCCCTGCTGGACGTGGCGCTACTGCGTGCCGCCGCAGCCAAGGCCGGCGTCTCCGACATCTCCCAGAAGGGCAGCGTCCTGCGGCTGCAGCTGGGGACCTTCCGCCCCCAGGCGCTGGTGGCGGTGTGCGGCCTGGCCAAGTACCGCCAGCGGCTGACCCTGGCGGCGGGAGAGGTTCCCGCCCTGTCCCTGAAGCTGAAGCCCGGCGAGGACGTGCTGGAGGCCGCCCGGGACCTGGTGGAGGACCTGAAGCTGGCCGCAGAGGAGGCCGCCCAGGCTGCGCACGCCCCCTCCGTCTGAATTCCCTGTCATATTTCTCAGTTTCCCGCATAGAATGGAGACCGTGGGACATCCCCCACCCATTCTGTGCGGGATTTTTCCACAAATCTGAGAAACAGCAGAGGGGAATCCGGATGAAACGACATCTTGTCCCGTGCCTGGCCCTTTCCGCCAGTCTGATTCTGACCGGCTGCAGCAGCGGCCAGACCCATGAGGAAACGCTTCTGTCCCAGGCCGCCGGCATTGCCTCCGACGCCGCGGTGCTGTCTGTCGACGGGCGGGACGTCCCCGCCTGGCAGGTCCTGTACTGGCTGGCCTACGCCTGTGATTACATCGCCGCCTCCTATGAGGACGGCGCCATCCAGTGGAACGACACGGTGGAGGGAGAGACGCTGGAGGACTACGCCAAGGACCAGGCCCTGCAGAACGCGGTCCTCTACGCCACCGTGGAAAACTGGGCGGAGGACTACGGCTGCACCCTGGACGACGAGGACCGGACCGCCATGGACCGGGAGTGGGCCGCCAAGGCGGCCCAGTACGGCGGCGAGGAGGCCTATCTGGCGGAATTGGCCAAGATGGGCCTGGACCGGTCCGGCGCGGAGCGGCTGTCCCAGGACTCCTATCTCTATCAGCACCTCTACGACCTGTTCGAAACCGAGGACAGCGCCCTGCATCCCTCCGACCAGGACCTGGAGACCTTTGCCC
>DVHW01000261.1 GCA_018711785.1 Candidatus Galloscillospira excrementavium | reverse complement strand
CATGGGCCGGGCGGTGCTGCAGGACCGCATTGTGGCCGGCCTGGTAATGACGGCGGAGGAGCTCTGCCGGGGGGTGGTGACCGCCCCGGCGGCCGCCCGCTCCGCCCGGGAGGAGAAGCTGGACCGGCTCCTCACCTCCCGCTCCACCGGCATCCCGGTGATGCTCCTGCTCCTGGCGGGGGTGTTCTGGCTCACCATCTGGGGGGCCAACGGGCCCTCCCAGCTGCTGTGGGACGCCCTGTTCTGGTTGGAGGGGCGGCTGAGTGAGATCTTCCTGACCCTGGGGGCCCCGGACTGGCTCCACGGGGCCCTGGTGCTGGGGGCGTACCGGACCCTGGCCTGGGTGGTGTCGGTGATGCTGCCCCCCATGGCCATCTTCTTCCCCCTCTTCACCCTGCTGGAGGACTTTGGCTACCTGCCCCGGGTGGCCTTCGTTCTGGACCACGCCTTCCAGAAGGCCCGCTCCTGCGGCAAGCAGGCTCTCACCATGGCCATGGGCTTCGGCTGCAACGCCGCCGGGGTGACGGGCTGCCGCATCATCGACAGCCCCCGGGAGCGGCTCATCGCCACCTTGACCAACAATTTCGTCCCCTGCAACGGCCGCTTCCCCACCCTCATCGCCCTCATCACCATGTTCTTCGCCGGCGCCGGGACGGGGAGCGGGCTGCTGGCCGCGGGGCTGCTTACCGCCGTCGTCCTGCTGGGGGTGGGGATGACCTTCTGGGCGTCCCGCCTGCTGTCGGCCACGGTGCTGAAAGGAGAGCCCTCCGCCTTTGCCCTGGAGCTGCCCCCCTACCGGCGGCCCCAGGTGGGCCAGGTGGTGGTCCGCTCGGTGCTGGACCGGACCCTCTTTGTGCTGGGCCGGTCCGCCGCCGTGGCCGCCCCGGCGGGGCTGCTCCTCTGGCTTTTGGCCAACGTGGAGGCGGGGGGCGGGAGTCTTCTCAGCTGGTGCACCGGCTTTCTGGACCCCTTCGCCCGGCTGCTGGGCCTGGACGGGGTCATCCTGGCCGCCTTCCTCCTGGGCTTTCCAGCCAATGAGATCGTCATCCCGGTGATGCTCATGGCCTATCTGTCCACCGGGACCCTCACCGACTACGCCGGCCTGGACACCCTGCGCCGACTGCTCCTGGACCAGGGCTGGACCTGGCTGACCGCGGCCTGCACCCTGGTTTTCACCCTCTTCCACTGGCCCTGCTCCACCACCTGTCTCACCATCGCCAAGGAGACCGGCAGCGCCAAGTGGACCCTGCTGGCCATGGCCCTGCCCACCGGCGTCGGCATGGGGCTGTGCTTCCTTTTGGCCAGCGGGGCCCGGCTCCTGGGGCTGGCGTGACAAAAACGGCGCCCCCAGTGGCTTGTCAGCCGCCGGGGGCGCCTTATATATGGCCGGCGAGTGCCGGACTCAGGCAAAGATGCGGTAGAGCAGGTCCAGAGCGTCGGCCACCGACATGGGGCGGGGATTGAAGACCTGGAAGGGCTCTTTGACGATCTCCTCGGCCATCTCGGGGAACTTGGACCGGTCGATCTTCCAGTTGGTGACCGGAGCCAGGTGGAGGTCCACATCCCGGAAGGAGATCAGGGCATTGCGGGTCTTGGCGCCGATCTCGGCGGGGGTCTCATTGCCGGTAAAAATAGCGCCGAACTGCTTGCCTACCCGCTGGGTCTTCTGGGGGATGGCCGGGGCGTTGAACTCCAGCACATGGGGCAGGGCGTAGGCGCAGGCGTAGCCGTGGGGGATGTGGAAGAAGGAGCCCAGGATGTGGGCCACGGAGTGGCCGGCGTGGGTGTGGCCGTACCGCAGCATCCAGCCGCCCATCAGGCAGGCGGCGGCCATGTTGCTCCGGGCCTCGATGTTGGTTCCGTTGGCGGTGGCGATGGGCAGCCAGCGGGTGACCATCTCCATCACCCGCTTGGTGATCTGGTCGGAGAGCAGGTCGGCGGCAGTGGAGGTGAAGGCCTCGATGCCGTGGGACAGGGTGTCAAACCCGGTGGAGGCCGTGATGTGGGCGGGCATGCCCACCATCAGCTCCGGGTCCACGATGGCATACTCGGAGGAGGCCATGGTGGCGAGGATGGGGTGCTTTTCGCCGTCGTCGTCGGAGATGACCAGGCCGTCGGACAGCTCGCTGCCGGTGCCTGAGGTGGTGGGGATGACGATGAGCCCGGGCGCGGGAATCATCTCGTCGCCATGGGCGAAGCGGAGAATAGGCCCTTCATTGTAGCAGAGGATGTTGACGGCCTTGGAGGTGTCCATCGCGCTGCCGCCGCCCAGGCCCACGACCTGGTCGCAGTTGTTGTCACAGTAGGACCGGTAGGCGGCCTCTACTACCTTCCGGGAGGGGTCGGGCTCCACGCCGTCATAGACTACGCACTCCACGCCGGCGCGCTTGAGGGCGGCGGCGGTCTTGTCGGCGATGCCGGCGGAGACGATGCCCTTGTCGGTGACGATCAGAACTTTTTTCTTTCCCAGCTCATTGGCCAGGGTGCCCAGTTCCTTCAGCTTTCCGGCGCCGAAGATCACTTTGACATTTTGCACAAGTTGAAACTGCATGGCAATACTCCTCTTTGTCTATCGTTAATTATTTAACAATTAAATTATACGAGCCGCGGGAGATAATAAATTGTAAAAAACGGAAATTTACTGAAACAGAAGAACATACGCAACCGGTT
>DVHW01000260.1 GCA_018711785.1 Candidatus Galloscillospira excrementavium | reverse complement strand
CCAGGGGGACGGGCTGGTTTTCCGCCACGGGCGCCCCGTCCAGCAGGGACCGGGCGGCGGGGTGGGGGAAGGCGGCCTGCCGGGGCTCCTGGGAGTAGTTGAAGCAGTAGGTCACCCGGCGGCCCAGCTGGTTGACGCCCCCCCCCGCAGGATGAGGGGGAAGACCGGCCCGGGCAGGGGGATGCCGAACTGGGGCAGCAGGCGGCCCAGAAGGGCGTCCAGCCCCGCCTCGTCAAACCGGCAGCCCAGGTAGACCGCCTGGCCCTTCCCAAACCGGTTGCAGGTGACGGCGGGGACGCCGTCCCAGACCGGGTGGCGGTAGGTACACAGGGCCTCCGCCGTGGCGGGCTCCAGCAGCTCCATCCAGTCGGTCACCCGGACGGGGTCCGGCAGCTCCAGGGCCGCGCCGGCCAGCTCCACCCCCACGGGCCGGGTGAACCGGTCGTAGCGCAGGCCCAGGCACTCGGTCAGGCCGTGGGGCTGGGCGTCGTGATGGATTTTCAGGTACGGGTCGGCAAAGCCGGTCTTGAAGGTGGCGATGAGGTGCCCGCCGCCCCGGACGTAGCCCCTCACTGCCGCGGAGAGGTCCTCCGGCATGGCGTAGAGGCAGGGCAGCACCAGCAGGTCGTACCCGGCGAAGTCCCGGCAGGTGTCGGGGAGGAGGTCGTACTCCACGTTCAGCCGGTACAGGCTGTCGCACAGCCAGCGCAGGTAGTCGCTGTAATTGCGCTCCGGCGTCTCCCCCTGCTGGCAGGTGGGGAACCACTTCAGCCCGGCCTGGGAGCGGCTGCTCACCATCACCGCCACCCGGTTTTGCTTCTTCAGATGGGCCAGGTGGGGGGAGAGCCGGGCAAAGTCCCGGCCGATGGTGGCCGCCTCCCGGTAGGTCTCCCCGGGGGTCAGGTCGTGGCTGAGGACCCCCTTCCAGTAGCTCTCCACCGCGTTGTGGATGCTGTGCCAGGGCCAGTACTCCACGCAGTCGGCCCCGCCGGCCAGGTGGCTGAAGGCCTGCAGCCGCAGCTGGCCGGGGTAGGGCAGCCAGCCGAAGTTGCCCTGGGCCTGGGTCTCCAGTACCAGGTAGTTCGCCCCGCCCTTCAGCCCCCGGGCCAGGGCCCCGCCGAAGGCGATCTCCGAGCCGGTGAGCCGGTCCTCGCTGGGGTGGTAGATGTCGCAGCCGGCCACCGTCACCGCCCCGGCGGCCTCGAACTGGTCCACCTCGGGCTGGAGGCCGAAGGAGAAGTTGCGCCACTCGTAGTCAAAGTTGTGGGTGACGAACTGGTCCGGCCGGCGGTACTCGTCCACAATGGACCGCTGCCACTGGAGAAACTCGGTGACAAGATGCCGCTGGAAGGCCTGGTATTCCGCGCCCAGGCTGCCGTTGATGGTGCCCCGCACGTCGGGCAGGTCGTCCCAGGACCCCAGGGAGTTGGACCAGTAGGCGAGGCCCATGGCCCGGTTTAGCTCCTCCACGGTGGAAAAGCGCGCCTTCAGCCAGTCCTTGAACAGGGACTGGGCCCGGGGGGAGCAGGTGTCGTAGGGCTTGGTCTCGTTGTCCAGCTGGAAGCCCACCACGCACCGGTAGGGGCCCACCGCCTCCATCAGAGTGCGGATGAGGCGCTCGGCGTGGAACCGGTAGCCCGGGTGGGTCAGGTCGAAGTTCTGCCGGGGACCGTACCGGCAGGGGCCGGCGTGGGTGTCGGAGAGGATGTCGGGGTACTTCCTGGCCAGCCAGGGGGGGATGGCGTAGGTGGGGGTGCCCACAATCACGTCCAGCCCGTGGGCCTGGGCGGCGGATAGCACCCGCTGCAGCCGGGAGAAGTCGAACTCCCCCTCCCGGGGCTCCCAGGTGCTCCAGGTGGACTCGGCCACCCGGATGAGGTTGAAGCCCGCCTGGGTCAGCAGCTCCATGTCCCGCTCCAGCCGCTCCTCCGGCATGTACTCCTCGTAGTAAGCGGCGCCAAACCAGAGTTTTGCTTGCATACTCATCGCTCCTGTCACAGATAAAATTCGGTGCCGCGGACTTGACGAACGGCGGCAGTTGTTGTTAAGATAAGAAAAAAGAACTGAGCAACCGGTTGCCTCCCCTCCCGGGGGAAGGGCCGCCGGGAGCCGGCGGAACGGGGAGACAGGAATGAACGGGAAGCAGGTCTATACCATCGAGGATGTGGCCAGGGCCCTCGGGGTCAGCAAGACCACGGTCTCCAGGGCCATCTCCGGAAAGGGGAGGCTGAGCGCCGAGACCCGCAGGCGGGTTTTGGACTTCATTGAGGCCCACAACTTCCGCCCCAATGCCGTGGCCCGGAGCCTGGCCCACAGCCGCACCTTCAACCTGGGGCTGGTGCTGCCCGGGGAGGAGCAGGACATCGACGTGGCCTTCTTCCACGCCTGTATGCTGGGCGTGAGCCAGGTGGCCTCGGAGCACGACTACGACGTGCTGGCCGTCATGGACGGCGGGGAGTCCACCCGCCAGATCGAGCGGATCATCGACAACCACAAGGTGGATGGGGTCATTGTGGCCCGGAGCACGGACCATTCCCCCGTCCAGTCCATTCTCCGGCAGCGGAAGATCCCCTCCGTCATCGTGGGCTGCACCCAGGACCCCGACATGCTCTATGTGGACAACCGGAACCAGGAGGCCTGCCGGGACCTGACTGCGCTGCTCATCAGCCGGGGCATGCGCCGCCTGGCCCTGCTGGGGGGCGACGAGAGCTACACCGTCAACCGCAGCCGCCGCCAGGGATTTCTGGAGGCCTGCCGCCAAGCGGGGCTGCCCGGGGAGGAGCAGCTGGTCATCATGAACATCGACAGCGCCAAGGTGGCCTCCGCCGTGGCCCGGAGTCTGGAGCAGGGGGCGGAGTGCATCCTGTGTACCGACGACTACATCTGCAACCTGGCCCTGCCCCAGCTGCGGGAGCTGGGGGTGCGGATTCCGGAGGACGTGAAGGTGGCCTCCTTCTACGACAACACCCTGCTGGAGCACGTCCTCCCCTCGGTCACCAGCCTGCGGTTCGACGCGGTGGAGCTGGGCCGGGCCGCCTGCCGGGAGCTGCTGAATCTGCTGGAGGGGCGGGAGGCCCACAGCCGCGTCCTGCCGGCCTACCAGATGGTGCTGCGGGATTCCACAAAATAGAGCCGGGCCGGAACCGGGCGGGGCAGAGGGGCACCCTCTGCCCCGCTTTTTTGCCGCGCACGGCTGTGCAACCGGTTGCTTTAAGTAGAGAATAATCCAGGTGAGGGGCAAAAATCAACCTGACAAAACGACCAAAAAAGAACCCTGAATACTGTGTAGTTTATTCATTGAAAACAAAAATGCGGCTGTTATACTTAAGGAAAAGGACAACCGGTTGTCCTTTAGAAAAACCAAGAAAAACAGCGATTTGGAGGTAAAAATGATGAAGAGACTGACAGCATTGCTCCTCTCCGCGCTCCTGGTCCTGTCCCTGGCCGCCTGCGGTGGCGATACCACTAGCGGCGGAGACAACACCCAGACCCCCAGCACCGCCGCCCCCACCGACGACGGCGGTTCCGGTTCCGGCTCCAACGAGACCATCACCCTGACCCTGTGGGGCGCCGAGGAGGACCAGACCCTTCTGGCCGAGCTGGTAGAGAAGTTCAAGGCCACCTACTCCGACTACACCTTTGACATTCAGATTGGCGTGGAGTCCGAGTCCACCGCCAAGGACACCATCCTGACCGACGCGGAGGCCGCCGCCGACGTGTACGCCTTCGCCTCCGACCAGCTGCCCGACCTGGTGGCCGCCGGCGCCCTGCTGGCCCTGGACGACACCATGGATCAGGTGCTCCAGAACTACGCCGGCAAGAGCCTGGACGACGTGAAGGCCGCCAACAGCGAGGGCTCCGTGGGCGTCGCCACCTACAACGACACCCTGTATGCCTTCCCCTTCTCCGCCGACGGCTACTTCATGTTCTATGACCCCAGCTACCTCTCCGCCGAGGACGCCCAGAGCTGGGACACCCTGCTGGCCGCCGCTGAGGCCGCCGGCAAGCGGGTGGGCATGACCCTGGCCTCCGGCTGGTACAACGCGGGCTTCTTCTACGGCGCGGGCTTCACCACCGTGCTCAACGCCGACGGCACCACCACCATCGACTGGAACGGCACCTCCTCCAGCGGCATCACCGGCGTGCAGGTGGTCCAGTCCATGCTGGACATCGCCGCCCACCCCGCCTTTATGGCCATCGCCGACGGCGACATCTCCAACCAGATCAACAGCGGCAGCCTGGCCGCCGTCATCTCCGGCTGCTGGGACAGCCAGACCACCGCCTCCAACTTCGGCGACGACTATGTGGCCTGCAAGCTGCCCGCCTTCACCGTGGACGGGGAGCAGGTGCAGATGGGCTCCGTGGCCAGCTACAAGCTGATGGGCGTCAACCCCCACGCGCAGAACGCCGGCTGGGCCGTGCTGCTGGCCGAGTTCCTGACGAACGAGGAGTCCCAGGTGGCCCGCTATGAGGCCCGCGACCTGGCCCCCTCCAATATCTCCACCTCCTCTGACCCCGCCGTGGCCGCCAACAAGGGCGTGGCCGGCCTGACCGAGCAGTCCGCCTACGCCGTTGTGCAGACCGTGGGCCAGCGGTACTGGGACCCCACCGCCTCCTTCGGCGAGCAGATCGCCCAGGGGACCATCGCCTCGGACGACGCCTCGGTCCAGGCCGCGCTGGACTCCCTGGTGGAGGGTGTCAACTCCGCTATTGAGTAAGCCCCGGCGCCAAGGCCAAACGCAAAGCGTCTGACCCTTTGCGCCTGCCCCCGGGCGCACCCGGCACCCGGGGGCAGAGAGCCGGATGGATGAAATCGAGTACCGGCCCGGAGGCGGACCGATGA
>DVHW01000259.1 GCA_018711785.1 Candidatus Galloscillospira excrementavium | reverse complement strand
AAGTGGACTGGTACCCGGTCAGCAGGCTGTAGACCTCCACCACCACAGCGGCAAGGATGCCCACATAGAATACCTTGCTGCGAAAGAGGCGGTAAAAGTTAGCGGACAGTAAGTTCGCCATATCTCCTCCTCCTTACTTCACGTCTTTTTTCTGGAAAATTGCCAGGCCCAGGCCGGTGGTCAGGGCTATGACCAAGGCGGCGTACACCGGTAAGTGCCAGGGTGTCTCCGCGTTCATGTTGACGATTTGGAAGCACTGTCCGCCGGGGGTCAGCTCATACAGGAACTGGTATACCTGGCGCTTGAACCCCGAGATGTAGCTGGGATTAGGGGCCGGGTCGGCCATTCGAATGGTCCCGTCCTGCCCAAAAATCAGACCTCCCTGGAGCATTTCCGGTTGGGACAGGTTAAGGGTCAAAAATTGGGCGAGAAAATAAAGCGCAAAGGCGAGTACGATGCACGATGCCGCTGCCACCGCTCGGTTAGAGACGGCCATCGTCACCATAGTGAACAGGGATACGCAGGCCCAGGTGGTGATCAGGGAAAAAATTCCATACATGACCAAGGTGGAAGGTTCTGTCTCACCAAACCCCTTCAGCATAGGCACACCTACACACAGGCCGGTCAAGATCCCCGCCGCCGAAGCGACCGTACCGTACAGCCCATTGACGGCCAGGTTCCCCAAGTAGATCTGGGACCTGCTCCGGCCCACGATCAATTTGTTGCGCAAAACGCCGTCGCCGTATTCGGGACCCAAGAACAAGGAGCAGAACACGCCGCAAGAAATCAAATTGGCCAGTACATATTGAAAAAAGAAGTAGTTTAGCGGATATGTGGAAACCTGTTCCGCATACTCCACGGTCATGTAGCCTTCCTCCTGGGTCACTTCCGAAGTGGAGCCCTCCAAGGATATCGTTTGCGGGATGGCCTGCATATAACACAGCGTTAGTGCTGCCACGAGGAGCACCAGCAGGATATAAAACAATTTGGAATATCTCAGCCGGTACACGCCGGCGGAAATCAAATTACTCACCCCGCTCACCTCCCACCAGGTTGATAAAGTAGCTCTCCAGGCTCTCGTCCCGCTCTTTGAGGGAGAGGAGCTGGCAGCCCTTCTGGCTCAGGGCATCCACCAGCTGGGTGACGTTCACCTGCTGGTAGATGTCCACCTGGTTATCCCCGGCCACGGCGTAGGGCAGGCCCAGCTGGTCCAGCACAAGGCACAGGGCGTGGGCGTCGGTGACAGTGGCCCGCAAGCACTTGCGGCAGGCGGCCTCCACCTCCTGGGCGGTGACCTGCCGCACCAGCCGGCCCCCGTCCAAAAAGCCGTAGTGGGTGGCCAGCTTCGCCAGCTCGTCCAATATGTGGGAGGAGATGAGCACCGTGATCTGCCGCTCCCGGTTGAGCTGTAAGATCAGCTCCCGCATCTCCACGATGCCCTGGGGGTCCAGGCCGTTGGTGGGCTCGTCCAGCACCAGGAAGTCCGGGTCGCCGCACAGGGCCACGGCGATGCCCAGCCGCTGCTTCATGCCCAGGGAGAAGTGCCCGGCCTTTTTCTTCCCGGTATTTGACAGGCCCACCAGCTCCAATATCCCGTCGATGCCTTTGTCCTCCGGCAGGCCCAGTACCCGGTACTGGAGCTTCAGGTTCTGCTCTGCGGTCATGTCCGGGTAGAGGGAGGGGGTCTCCACCACCGCGCCCATCCGCCGCCGTGCCCGGTGGAGGGCCTTGTCCCCCAGCCGTGCCCCGTACAGGGTGTAGTCCCCGGCGGTGGGCTCCTGCAGGCCGCAAATCACCCGGATGAGGGTGGTCTTGCCCGCGCCGTTTTTGCCCACCAGGCCGTAGATGGCCCCCTTGGGCACGTGCATGTTTACGTTTTCCAGGGCGGTAAAGCGCCGGTAGCGCTTGCACAGCCCATAGGTCTGCAAAACTGCTTCCATGTGTGATACCTCCTTGCGGTTTGGTACCATGTTACCAGGGAATGGTCAAGAAACCGGCAAAGAAAAGGGTCAAGATTTCGTCAAGATTTGGGCTCTCCCAGCAGGAACCCAATGCCCCACACCGACTGGATGCAGTCCCCGGCCCCGGCGTCCCGCAGCTTTTTCCGCAGATTGCTCACGTGCTGCTTTAAGGAACTCTCGGTGCAGTCCGGGGTGTCCCGGCTGATGGAGTCCAAAATCACCGACTTGGCCACCGCCCGCCCCTGGTTTTGCAGCAGGAGCTTTAACAGGGCGTACTCCGTCCGGGTCAGGTGGACGGGAGTGCCGCCCACCGTGACCTGGCGGCTGGTCTCGTCCAATTCCAGGTCCTCCCACCGCAGCACCGGGGAGCGGGGCGTCCGGCGCTCCCGCAGCCGCACCTGGACGCGGGCCAACAGCTCGGGGATCTCAAAGGGCTTGGTCAAATAGTCCGCCGCCCCGCCCAGGAGCAGCTTTACCTTGTCCTCCACCCCGGCCTTGGCGGTGAGGACAATCACCGGCACGCCGGCGAGATGGGGCAGCACCTCCTCCCCGGAGAGCCCGGGGAGCATCAGGTCCAGCAGGGCCAGGTCGGGCTTTTCCCGCTGGAAAAGGTACAGGGCCTCGGTGCCGGAATAGGCCCGGCGCACAATGTAGCCCGCTTTGGTCAGGACCTCCTCCAGCAGGTTGCCGATGGGCAGGTCGTCCTCGATGACGGCGATGGTGTTCACAGCGCTCCCTCCTTTCCTATCAGGGTAACGGAGTTTTGCCCGGTTGTCAAGGGCGGGCGACTGGGAACGCGCCGTCAAATTCACCGACCTTGGGGCGAAAATTTACCCATTTTCACGGTTGATTTTCCGGTAAAATTTATTATAATGTTATCAAATGCAACCAAATTTCGTTTGGGAGGTACTGCTGTGAAAGAATTTGTGATGAACAAGACATCCCCCATTGTGGAGACCACGAAAGGCAAGCTGCGTGGTTTCCGCTACGACGGGGTGGACCACTTCTACGGCATCCGCTACGCCAAGGCCAAGCGGTTCCAGATGCCCGAGCCCGTCGCCCCCTGGGAGGGCGTGAAGGACGCGGGCAGCTACGGGATGATCTGCCCGGTGCTCTCTGAGCCCATGCCCACCGGCGAGGTGATGATCCCCCACCGGTTCTGGCCCAGCTCCGAACACTGCCAGTACCTGAACGTCTGGACCGACGCCTGTGACCCTGCCACCAAAAAGCCGGTGTTGTTCTGGATTCACGGGGGCGGGTACGCCGCCGGCTCCTCCATTGAGCAGGTGTCCTACGACGGCTTCAATCTGGCGAAAAAAGACGGCGTGGTGGTAGTCACGGTAAACCACCGGCTCAACGCCTTTGGCTATCTGGATATGTCCGACTTCGGCGAGAAGTACTGGAATTCTGTGAACGTGGGCATGGCCGACCTGGTGGAGGCCCTCCGCTGGGTAAAGGAAAATATCGCGGCCTTTGGCGGCGACCCGGAGAACGTCACCATCTTCGGCCAGTCCGGCGGCGGAGCCAAGGTCACCGTGCTGGGGCAGATCCCCGAAGCGGAGGACCTGTTCCAGAAGATGATCGTTATGTCCGGCGTTATCCCCGCCGGGGATTTTGACTCCACCTGCTCCCCCAAGGAGCTGGTGCTGGAGATTTTGCAGGCCCTGCAGATCGACGAAAAGGACGCCGAGAAGCTGGAGAAGGTGCCTGTGCCCCAGTTTATCTGGGCGGTGAACAAAGCCTGCGCCGCCCTGGAGCGCCAGGGCAAACGGGTCAACTGGTCCCCCCAGCCTAACAAGTATTACACCTGCGACCCCCTGGCCGGGGACTTCTCCGCCTCCTCCCTGCAGAAGCCCACCATGGTGGGCAGCGTTATCGCGGAGTTTACCGCCTTTGCCCCCCAGGGCGAGCGGCTGAGCCTGCCGGTGCCGGAGCGGGAGGCCCTGGTCAAGGCCCACTTCGGCGAGGAGGGCGGCCAGAAGGTGCTGGAGGCCTTCCGCAAGGCTTTCCCCCACACCAACGAGGCCTTCGCCCCCGACTACGACCTGTTCTTCCTGCCCGCCACCCTGGAATACACCGCCAAGAAGGCCAAGGAGGCCAGCGCCCCGGTGTACAACTACCTGTTCGCCAAGGTGTTTGACTTCGACGGGGGCCGGCCGGCCTGGCACTGCTCCGACATCCCCTACTTCTTCCACAACGGCGCCCTGGTGCCTATCTGCCAGCAGGAGAACGGGGACATGCTGGATGCCGTGATGAGCGGGGCTTTTGTGAACTTCGCCCGCACCGGCGACCCCAACTGCGACGGCCTGCCCCAGTGGGACAAGTGCCAGGAGGGCAAGCTGGTCACCATGGTGTTTGACGACACCTGCGAGGCCAAGGTGAACCTCCACGACGAGCTGCTGCCCTTGGCGCAGGCCTATAAGCCCGCCTTTGTGCCCCAGCCCAAACCCGCGGAGGACGAGGACGAAGAGGGCGGCAGCGCCTGGGTCTTTTAAGAGAAACAGCCGGGACCACCGGTTTGGCAGCAGGCGAAAGGCCAGGTCATGGACCCGGCCTTTCCCGCGCTTCCGGCGGGAGGAGGAAAATTCCCCCCACGCCTTTACGGCGGCGGCCCGGTCCGGTATAATGGGGGTGACGGATGTGCCGCGGCGGCCCTGCCCCCGCGGAAAATTCTGGACCAAGGAGGCATACCATGAAATTCGCGGCGGTAGGCAGCAACTGCATCGACTACTATGAAAATCTGAACGGGGGAACGGCCTTCCCCGGCGGGGGCCCGGTGAACATGGCGGTGTACGCCGCCCGGCTGGGGGCCCAGAGCGCCTATGTGGGCCCGGTGGGCAGCGACCCGTTCGGGGATCTGCTGCGCAGGGCGGTGGCGGAAAAAGGGGTGGATGTGTCCCGCCTGCGTCAGAAGCCGGGCAAGACCGCCGTCACCCAGGTGCTGCTGGAGGACGGCGACCGGGTGCTGGGGGACTACGACGAGGGGGTGCTGGCGGACTACCGCCTGAGCCCGGAGGACCTGGATTTCCTCCAGGGGTTCGACGTGGTGGTGTGCGACCTGTGGGGCAAGGTGGGCGGCCAGTTCCGGGAGCTGCAGGCCCGGGGCGTGCCCACGGCTTTCGACGGGGCGGACCGGCCGGAGGACCCGGCCTGCCGGGAGGCGCTGCCCTATACGGACTACCTGTTCTTCTCCGCCCGAGAGGACACCCCCGCCCTGCGGCGGCAGATGCAGGGCTACGCCGCCCGGGGGCCCAAACTGGTCACCGCCACCCTGGGGGAGCGGGGCAGCCTGTGCTGGGATGGGGAGCGGTTCCACAGCTTCGGCGTGGTGCCCTGCCCCCAGGTGGTGGACACCCTGGGAGCGGGGGACAGCTATATCGCCGGATTTTTGGTGGCCTACTCCCAGGGGCAGCCCATCGAGGCGGCCATGGAGGCCGGCGCCCGGAACGCCTCGGAAACGCTGGGCTATTTCGGGGCATGGTAACAGGATTGGAGAAAGGAGCGAGAAAGATGGCATATCAAGGGACTGCGCTGTGGCGGGAGCCGGAGGGCCCCTGCCTGCGGAATTTCAACGAGGGGAAAGCGGTGGACAGCGTCAACGGGGCGTTGGCCCTGCGCCCCCAGATCGAGCAGATCGTGGACCAGCTGTGGGAGGAGGGCTTCGACGGCATCTGGTACATGGGCATCGGGGGCACCTGGGCCTCGGCACTGCAGGCGGAGGTGTACCTGCGGGGCAAGACCGCCCTGCCTGTGTACGCGGAAAACGCCGCCGAGTTCCTCACCACGGGGAACCGGCGGTTTACCAGCCGGTCGGTGCTGGTGTACTCCTCGGTCTCCGGGAACACCAAGGAGATGGTGGAGCTGGTGGACAAGGTGAAGGCCCTGGGCGCCAGGGTGGTCGCCTTTATCGACACCCCCGGTTCGGCCCTCACCCAGCCGGGGAAATGGGACTACCTGATCTGCTACCCCCAGAACGAGCAGCTGAAATTCTACATGGTGGCAAACTACCTGCTGTACAAAAACGGGGAGTTCCCCGACTATGACCAGTACAACCGGGAGATGGAGGCCCACCTGGCCCAGGACCTGGCGGACATTGAGAAGGAGTGCGACGCCTGGGCCTATGATTACGCGAAAAAGAAAGCTGCCTTCGCAAAAGAGCACCCGGACCTGCCCCACTACTTTATCGGCGCGGGGAACCAGTACGGGGCCACCTATTCCTACGCCATGTGCTACTGGGAGGAGCAGCTGTGGCTCCGGACAAAGTCCATCAGCTGCGGCGAGTTCTTCCACGGGATGCAGGAGATCATCGTGGCGGACACCCCGGTGACCCTCTTTTTGGGGGAGGACGAGCAGCGCCCCCTGGGGGAGCGGGTGGCCAGGTTTTTGCCGAAAGTCTGCGGCAACTACACCATCATCGACACGAAAGAGCTGCCCATGCCCGGCATCAGCCCGGAGTTCCGGGGGAGCCTGTCCCACCTGATGATGCACGGGGTGAACAACCGGGTGGACGCCTACCTGGAGCTGTTTTTGCGCCACCCCCTGTCCATCCGGCGGTATTACCGGCAGTTCGATTATTGAGGTTTATCATTAAAACATCGCCGAAAAGGCCGGGTCATGGACCCGGCCTTTTGCTGTGGCGGCAGACAGCGGTCACTGGG
>DVHW01000028.1 GCA_018711785.1 Candidatus Galloscillospira excrementavium | reverse complement strand
ACGGCGGACGATCCGCCGTGCCGGGGATTTTTTATCCCGGTCCGAATCAGAACTCAGAATCCCGGACCCGCTTGGGGTCGATCTCCTCCAGGGCGGTCCGTTCCGCCTCGGTCAGGTCCTCCATGACCCGATAGTTGTTCCCAATGGGGAAGCCGGTGTTCTCCGCCACCTCCTCATAGGTCACGCCGGGGTAGAGCAGGGAGAGCTCCAGCACTCCGTTCCGCTTCTCCAGGACGCACAGGGGGGTGAACACCTTGTCCACGTTGCCCACGCTGGTGATGAAGTCCACGTGCTCCACAAAGGTCCGCTTGTCGTGCTTGGTCCGCCAGACCAGGGCCCGGTGGGCGTTGGGGACCAGCACCGCGCTCCCCGCGCCGCCGGGCAGCTTCACCTTGGGGCGCTCATAGGGGCCAATGCAGGAGTTGTTCAGGTGGGCGGTCCGGTCGATCTGCACCCCGCCCAGGAAGGCGGTGTCCAGCCGCCCGCGGGCGGCCAAGTCAAAGATGTCGGTCAGGTTGAAGCTGCACCGGGTCCCACGGAAGAGGTTGTCCCCGTCGGTGGAGATCTCCAGCTCCTCCGGGTGCATTTTGTATCCGCCGGTGATGTTCACATAGTTCAGCTCTTTGCCGTAGCAGCGGTCGGCCATCTGGATGGCCACGTGGGGAATGGTGGAGGCCAGGCCGTGGAACACGCTCTCCCCTGCCCGCAGTTCCCGCGCGATGGCGGTGACCATCAGGTCCGCCATGCGGGAGACGGTATGCTCGCTCATTCCTTCTGCCCCCTTTCCACGCCGGCCGCCGCCAGGGCGGCCTCCGGTTCCTTCTCGGCCAGGAAGGCCCGCAGCTCCTCCCGGTCCACGCCATAGCACCCGCTGACAGCGCAGGGCTTCGCTCCGCCGGGCAGGTGGACCACCGCCGTGGTCACCACGGCGGGGATGTCGGCCCGGTGGGGGTCCTCGGCAAAGAAGCTGCCGGGGACGATCTCCTCCGCCGTGAGGACCAGCTTCTTCGCCGCCCGGGCGATGGTCAGGTCCTCATAGCTGGGCCCGTCGATCCAGCCGTTGCCCTCCTCGTCGGCCTTCTGGACATGGAGGAAGGCCACGTCAGGGGCGATGGCCCGGATGGCCACCAGCTCCTCGCCGGTGTAGGGGCACCGCACGGTGCGGAAGCCCACATGCTCCAGCAGGTCGGAGCCCTTCATCCCCCGGATGGGCAGGAAGGGCACGCCGTAGACAGCCGCCCGCCAGGCCGTGATGACCGAGTAGCAGGCGTTTTCATAGGCCTTGACTGCGCCGGACTCCACGCCCCTGCGGTACCAGCGGCACAGGCCGAACTCCCCCTCATACCCCACGAAACCGGCGGTGACCGACTTCACCGCGCCGGCGGCGCAGAGCAGGTCGGCCTCATAGGCGATAGCGGTCTTGACCAGGTTCAGGTCCTTGCGGCCCTGGCGGATGAGCTCCTTCACCGCACCCACAGGGGAGCGGTAGAGCACATTGCCGCCAAAGGCCACGGTGTCGCCGTCCCGGACCAGGGCCACGGCCTGGGACAGCTCCGTCAATTTTGACATTGTCATTCCTCCTCTATTTGACCATCCCGGCGGCCAGCTGCACCGGGTCCCACACATAGTTGAAGGGGGGCGCGTAGCCCAGGTCGGCCATGGCCAGCTGGGGACAGGTGACCCCCGCGTCCACGGCCAGGGCGCACATCCCGATCCGGGAGGCCGCCCCCTCCAGGCCCGCCAGCTGGGCCCCCAGCAGGGCCTTGGTCTCGGCGTGGCAGAAGAGCTTGATGGTCAGCTCACACCCGCCGGGATAATAGGGCGGCTTGGTGTGGGCCGTGGTCTTGACCACCTGGACCGGGATGCCCGCCGCCTCGGCCTCCGCCTCGTTGAGCCCGGTGCGGGCCACCTCCAGGTCGATCACCCGGCACATGGAGGTGCCCAGCACCCCCTCCAGCCGGGCATCCTGGCCGCAGAGCACCTCCCCCAGCACCTTGCCCTGCTTATTGGCGTTGGTGCCCAGGGGCAGGTAGACCGGCTTTCCGGTGACCTTATTGGTGATGGTGGCGCAGTCGCCGGCGGCGAAGATGTGGGGCACGCTGGAGCGCATCTGCCCGTCCACCACCACCGCGCCGTTGCGCAGCAGCTCCACCCCAGTGCCGGCCAGGAAGGAGGTATTGGGGCGCACGCCCACACTGAGCACCACCAGCTGGGCCGGGTACTCCCCCTTGTCGGTGACCACGCCCGCCGCCCTGTCCCCGCCGGAGACGGCCTTTACCGCCTCGCGGGTGCGCAGCACCACGCCGTGGCGGGTCAGGGCGTCGGTAATGAGGGGGGCAAAGTCGGCGTCCATGACCATCATGGGCCGCTCGGCCATCTCGATCATGTTCACCCGCTTGCCCAGGCGGACAAAGGACTCGGCCAGTTCCAGGCCGATGTAGCCCGCCCCCACGATGACCACGTCGGTCACCTCCGGCCGCTCCGCCCAGGCCCGGATGGCCTCGGCGTCGGCGATGGACTTGAGGGTAAAGACCCCCGCCTTCTCCCGCCCCTCCACGGGGGGCAGGATGGGAGAGGCCCCGGTGGCCACCACCAGCTCGTCGTAGGACTCGGTGACCAGCGCCCCGCTGGACTGGTCCCGGGCGGTGACGGTGCGGGCCGCCGCGTCCACGGCCACCACCTCATGTTGGGTGCGCAGGTCCACGCCGCTCTTCCGGAAGGCCTCCGGACGGCGTATGCGGATCTTGTCCGCGTCGTCATTGACCCCGCCGATGTAGTAGGGCAGGCCACAGGCGCCGTAAGAGGTCTCCTCCGTCCGCTCGAATACCACTACCCTTGCGTCGGGCAGGCTGCGGCGCACCTTGGAGGCGGCGCTCATTCCGGCGGCGTCCCCGCCGGCAATGACGATCTTCATAAAATTCCTCCTTTGAAAAGGAGCGGAAGCAGCGCGGAATCCCGCGCTGCTTCCGCTGTGTAACCGATTTTTAATGGAAGAACAGGCTTGCCACCGAGATAATAATCAGGCTGATGATGGACTGGATAAAGCAGACCAAAGTATAGGTCTTGAAGCCGCCGACCGTGGTCAGGCCTGAGATCTTGGTGGTGACCCAGAATGCAGAGTCATTCACATGGGCGCCGCACAGGCTGCCGGAGAAACCAGCCATAGCGATCAGGACCGGGCTGACTCCCAGGTCGCCCATGGAGGCCACAATAGTCAATCCAGTGACCATCGCCACAGTGCCGGAGCCCTGGGCGATCTTCAGCAGGGCCGCAATGAGCCACACGAAGAGGATGACAGGCATGTTGACGGTCTCCAGAATGCCCTTGAGAATGTCGCCCACGCCCACAGCGGTGATGACGGCGCCCAAGCCGCCGCCCATGCCGGTGATGAGGAGCACGGTGCCGGCCGCGCCGACCGCCACATTGACGCTCTTCTCCACCTGCTTAAGGGTCATGCGGTGCTTCATCAGGCAGACCACCATAGCGGCGATCGTGCCGGCCATCATGGCGAACTCCTTGGTGCCGATCATGCGGATGAAGTCAGGGGTGAGGGGGTTGCCGTTCACGTCGTCGCCCACAATGGCATCCCACACGGTGGTGATCAGGATGAGCACGATGGGCAGGGCAATGGGGAGAACAGAGGCGAACATGCCGGGCAGCTTGCTCTCATCCCGGGTGAGCTCCTTGGCCCGGGCGGCCGCCTCAGCCTCCAGGGCGGGGTCATGCTCCTCGTCGGTCTCGGGGTTCCAGAAGCCCTTGCGCCCCAGGAAAAACTTGTTGTAAATGAACATGGAGATCAGGAAGGTGGGCAGGCCGATGGCGATGCCGACCGCGATGGTCACGCCGATAGGCACACCCATCAGCTCACCGCCGGTCATGGGGCCGGGCGTGGGGGGAATGAAGGTGTGCGCGATGCCCAGGCCGGCCACCAGGCCGCCGATGAAGTGGGGCAGGATCTTCTGGGTGCTGTCTTTAGCCAGCGCTTTGGCCAGAGGCATCAGGATAACATAACCCACGTCATAGAACACAGGGATGGAGACGATGAAGCCGGTGCTGCCCATGGCGTAGTCGGCCTTTTTCTCACCAAACACCTTCAGCAGGCCGTTGGCGATGGTCTGGACCGCGCCGACGTCGGCCACCAGTTGGCCCAGCATGACGCCGAAGCCCACAGACAATCCCAGGCTTGTCATCGTGCTGCCGAATCCGGAGCTGATGGTGGAGACGGTGGTCGCCATGCCCAGTCCGCTGGCAATGCCGAGCACCAGGGCGCCGATGAACATGGCGATGGCCGCATTCATCTTGAATCTGATGATCAGGACCAGTGCAACAACGATTGCGATGACCAACCAAAGCAGGATAATAGGGTCTCCCATTGAATTTCCTCCTCTCATATTTCAGAAGCACGAAGCCTCTGGTTCACACAGGTCTTTCTCTTTCTCTGAAACGCTGGGTGTGCCGCCTTAGCGCCGGGAAACAGCGCTTGAGGGGGAGGCGGGACGGGTCCGGGATCGGTTGGGAGGCCCGTCCCGCCGGGGGCGGATTATTCGACCACCGCGCCGTAGCTGGCGGAGCGGACGAGCTTGGAGTAGCGGACCAGGTAGCCGTCGGTCACCTTGGGCTCGGGGGCCTTCCAGGCGGCCTTGCGCCTGGCCAGCTCCTCGTCGCTGAGCTTGACGTTGAGGGTGCGGTTGGGGATGTCGATCTCGATGATGTCGCCGTCCTGGAGCAGGGCGATCTCGCCGCCCTCGGCCGCCTCAGGAGAGACATGGCCGATGGCCGCGCCGCGGGTGGCGCCGGAGAAGCGGCCGTCGGTGATGAGGGCCACCGTCTTGTCCAGGCCCGCGCCGCAGATGGCGGCGGTGGGGGTGAGCATCTCCCGCATACCGGGGCCGCCCTTGGGGCCCTCGTAGCGGACGATCACCACATCACCGGGCTTGATCTTGCCGGTGAGGATGGCATCCACCGCGTCCTCCTCCAGGTCAAAGCACTTGCAGGGACCGGAGTGGGTCAGCATCTCAGGGGAAACAGCGGCCTGCTTGACCACGGCGCCCTCTTTGCAGATGTTGCCGTGGAGAATGGCCAGGCCCCCCTCGTTGTAGAAGGCGTTCTCCATGCTGTGGATCACGTTCGGGTCCTTGTTTACACTGTCCTTCACGTTCTCCCACTGGGTCTTGCCGGTGCAGGTGGGCACGTTCAGGTCCACGAAGTCCAGCTTGGCGGTCTCCTTGATGATGACCTGCAGTCCGCCGGCCCGGTACATATCCTCCATGTACATATCTCCGCCGGGGCGCATCTGGATGAGCTTCTTGGACTTCTTGGACAGCTCGTCGAAGTCCTCCAGAGTCAGGTCCACCTTGGCCGCCTTGGCGATGGCCAGCAGGTGGAGAATGGTATTGGAGGAGCCGCCGATGGCCATATCCACCGCAACGGCGTTCAGGAAGGCCTGGCGGGTCATGATGTCGCGGGGCTTCACATCCCGCTCGAACAGATCCATGATGGTCTCGCCGGCGCGGCGGGCCAGTGTCTTACGCTTGGCCAGGTAGGCGGGGATGGTGGAGTTCCAGGGCAGTGCCATACCCAGGGCCTCGGCCATGCAGTTCATGGAGTTGGCAGTGCCCAGCAGGCCGCAGGCGCCGCAGCCGGGGGACGCCTGGTCCTCCATCTCGTCCAGATCCTCCAGGGTGATGGCGCCAACCGAGACCTGGCCAGCGGCCTCATAGAGCCGGGAGCCGTCGGTGCGGGTGTCGCGGAATTTGCCGGCGTACATGGGGCCGCCCGCGATGAGGATGCTGGGGATATTGAGTCGGGCGGCGGCAATGAGCATACCCGGAGTGATCTTGTCGCAGTTGGTGATCAGGACAAGGGCGTCCAGCTGGTGGCCCTCGGTCATGGCCTCGATGGAGTCGGCAATGATCTCGCGGCTGGCCAGGGGATAGCGCATGCCGGAGTGGCCCATGGCGATGCCGTCGCAAAGGGCGATGACCGGGAACTCCAGACCGATGCCCCCCTTGGAGGCGATGCCCAGCTTGACCTCCTCGGCGATCTCGCGGAGGTGGACATGGCCGGGGTTGACCTCGTTGAAGGAATTGACCACGCCAATGAGGGGCTTTTTCAGATCCTCATTGGAAAGGCCCGTGGCCTTCAACAGAGACCGTTGGGTGGCGCGTGTCACGCCGTCTTTGACCTGGGAACTGCGCATAGCTTTCTCTCCTCCTGTTTCGATTTATTTTTTGGCCTCAGCGGCCTTCTTCGCGTCCATGATCTGGTAGCAGATGTCGATGATCTGATCCTCCTGCCCGCCGATGACCTTCCGCTTGCCCAGCTCGGAGAAGATCTCCCGGGCGGGGATGCCGTAGCGCTCAGAGGCCTCTTTGGTGTGGAGGTAGAAGCTGGAGTAGATCCCGTTGTAGCCGAGGGTCACCGACTCGTTGGTGATCTCCAGAGAGTGCTTGATGAGGGGCCGGACATACTGCTCGGCCACGTCCATCAGGGCGTACAGGTCGGCGCCGGTCTGAATGCCCATCTTGTCCAGCACGGCGGTGATGGCCTGGATGTTGCCGTTGCCGCAGCCCGCGCCCTGGCCCTCCAGGGTGCCGTCCAGATAGCTGACGCCGCACTCCACGGCGGTGATGGCGTTGCCCACGCCCAGGCCCAGGTTGTTGTGGGTATGTACGCCGATGGGGCAGTCCACCACGGCCTCCACCGCCTGGACCCGGTCCCGCATCTGCTGGGGGGTCATGGCGCCGGCGGAGTCGGCCAGGTAGATGACGTCGGCGCCGTACTCCCGGGCCATCTTCGCCTGCTGAGCCAGGATCTCGGGGGTGGTCATGTGGCACATCATAAAGAAGCAGATGGTCTCCAGTCCCAGTTTCTTGCCCAGCATGATATGCTGCTCACCGGCGGTTACCTCAGTGCAGTGGAGGGCCACACGGACGATGTCCAGGCCCTCATCCACGGCCATGCGCAGGTCGTCCATGGTGCCCAGGCCGGGGACCAGGAGGGTGGCCAGCTTGGTGTTCTTCAGGACCTTGCGGGCGGAGGAGAGCATGGTCTTGTCGGTCTCCTTGGCAAAGCCGTACTCCAGGATGGACCCGCCGATGCCGGCGCCGTGGCCCACCTCGGCGGCGTAGACGCCGCCCTTCTCCAGGCCCGCGCAGACGTCTGTAATATTCTGGGCGGTGTACTGGTGGGAGACCGCGTGGCTGCCGTCACGCAGGGTCGTGTCGATCAAACGGATGGACGATTTCATCTCACTCATCTCAGAACGCTCCTTTCAGGATAGCTTCGGCGTAAAGCTCGCCGACCTTGACGGCGGAGGAGGTCTCCATGTCCAGGTTGCCGGCGTAGGGCGGGAGGAAGTCCCCCTGGCCCTGGATGGTCACCGTGGTGGTGAGGATGCCCGCGTCGTAGACCGGACGGAGAGCCAGCTCGTAGCCGGGCACGTAGGTCTTGATCTTGGCGACCATGTCGTAGACCTCCTTGCGGACGGCCTCCAGGTCCACATGGTCCGGGTCCTTGGGGATGCAGTAGATGGTATTGCGCATGGGCGGCTCGGGCAGCGCCGGGGTGAACACGGTGAGAACCTTGGAGGTCTCCGCGCCGCCGATGTCCCGCAGGGCCTTGGCCGTGGTGCGGGTGTACTCGTCGATGTTCCGGCGGGTGCCGATGCCGGCGCTCTGGCTGGCCACGGCGGTGACCACCTCGGCGTAGTGGATGCCCATGGCATTGTGGATGGCCCACACGATGGGAGTAGTGGCCTGGCCGCCGCAGGTGATCAGGTTGACGTTGCGCAGCTTCTTGTCGATGCAGTCCTGCATGTTGACCATGGGGGTGACCATCTCGCCCACCGCGGCGGGGGTCAGGTCAATGGCGATCTTGCCCAGCTTATCCAGCACCGGAGCGGCGGTCTCGATGTGGGCCCGGGCGGTAGTGGCGTCAAAGACGATGTCCGCCATGTCGGGGTGCTCCTCCAGGTAGTGGACCCCGTCCAGCGAGGTGGCGAAGCCCAGATTCTTTGCCCGGGCAATACCCTCCGAATCCACCACGCCCATCATGACCGACATCTCCAGCACTGGGCTGCGCATCACCTTGTACATCAGGTCTGTGCCGATGTTGCCCGGTCCCAGGATGCCTACCTTCACTTTTTTCTGTTCCATGAACGCTTCCTCCTTTTTCCGATATACGGAATATATTTCTGAAATTAATCTGAAAAGAAAGGAGAGGCGCATCTGATCCCGCCTCTTTTTCGTTCTCAAAAACGACCAATC
>DVHW01000258.1 GCA_018711785.1 Candidatus Galloscillospira excrementavium | reverse complement strand
ACTCATTGCCCCGGACGGTGACGCTGCGGTCGCTGGCCATGCGGTATTCCCGGCCGGAGCGGAGGAGCTTCTCTCCCCGGCGGCGGAGGAACTCCGGCAGATCCACGGAACTGGCCTGGCGCTTTTGCTCTTCGGTAAAAGGAATGTAGGGCATCTGATGATCCCTCCCTAATATAAGTAATAGAGGCTCCAAGGGGAGTCTATGAGTAAATCAAATTAACGGATTTCCGGCAGGAGTGTATTGTTCTCGTGGTCATCCGGCCTATGGCCCATAGCGATCTTCTTCTCCCGGAGCTTCCGCAGGAGCTTTCTGTCTGTGAAGCGGATCGTCCCCACGGACAGACGGAGCTCCTGCTCCCGGAAGAGGTCCGCCATGTGGCGCAGGAGCCGGGTGCCGCAGGACAGCGCCGCAGACAGGTCCTGGGAAGAGGGATGGCTGGCGGACGGCGCGGAGGGTCCGCGGTCCGCCACAGGGGTAAGTCCGACGTACTGTGGAACGGGATACGTGGTACCGCCATCCGCTTCCGCTGCGGCTGGCAGGTCTGCGGCAGCAGACTGAACGGGCACTCCGGCCTGGCTACCCAGCCGCACCGCCTCTTGGATGACGAGGTTCCGGATCTGCTTGAACTCCTTCTGCTGAGAGAGGGGCAGGCGCTCCGGCAGGTCGTCCCGGTAGGTGCGCAGCACCTCCTCCCGCAGCCCGTACCACAGCTCGTAGGCCCGGGAGATGCGGGGGTCCCTGGCCAGCTCGTCCACGACCTCATCCACCACCGCCTTCAGGGGCGCCTTCAGGTAGCCGTACTGCTTCTTGCCGGACAGGGTTTTCAGCTTTTCCGCCAGGTACTCCATGCGCTGCCCGATGCGGGGGTTCTCCAGCGTCCCGGTCTCCATCTGGCGGATGAGCTCTCCCATGACCTGTCCGGCCCTCCGGGTGAGGTCGTCCCGCCGCCGGGTCTGCTGCTGGTAGAGCTCGGTCAGCTCACCGCGGAACAGTTCACCGGCCAGCTTGGACTTGATGTCCGCGATGCCCTGCCGGGTGAGATACCCGGACCTGCCGTCGGCGCTGTAGCAGACCATGTGGACGTGGGGGTGGTGGGACTCGTCATGGAAGGCGGCGTACCAGCGGAACTGGTCCCAGGGGATTTTCATGGCCCGGGCCATCTCCATGGCGCTGGCGGTGAGCAGGTTTTTCCACCGCCCGGCGTCGTCATACCCCAGCCGGGCGGCGTCCTCCCGGCGGAGGGAGAGGATGGGGAGCCACACGTTGCCGGGGTGCCGGGCCACCTCCTCCGCCACCCGGGACAGGGTCAGGGGCTCATCCGAGCCGGTGAACAGGGCGTGGGCCCCGGTGCGCTGGGCCCGGGGCCGGCCGGCGATGTACCGGACGTAGTTGTCCCGCTTGGCGGCCTGGTCATAGTTGTCCTCCAGGGCCCGGGCGATGAAGTCCGAGGCGTTGCCCCGGGTGGAGGCGGCGGCGTAGTCCCCGTACTCAAAGGTCCCACGGCTGAGGGGGAAGTCCCGGACCAGCTGTGCCGCCAGCTCCCGCTGCTTTTCGGTGGCGGGGAGCTGCGCCGTACCAGGGGCGAGCCTCTGGGTCCCCTCCCGGGTGGCCATGTAGCGGATGTAGTTGCCCAGCCGGGCGGCGGCCTTTGCCGAGCCGCCCTTGATGTAGGGGCACTTGAAAATCAGCCGGGGCACAGCAAATCACCCCCTCGCGCTCTATTCCAAAGGCCTCTGCCGCTCCGCCACACGGTCCAGGGAGATGCTTCCGCTGGTCCTCTTCACGTTGCGGACACACTGGGGACGCAGGCGCTCCAGCTGCTCGACCGGGATCTCCATGCCGGCGGAGAGCACGTTCATCATCATGTCCATCTCCACCGCCAGCTTGAACAGCAGCCGGCAGAGCCGGTCCTCCGTGGCCCGCAGAGTGGCGTTCAGCGCGGCCACCAGGGCGGGCGGGAGATAGGCGCTGGCATCCTGGCCGGAGAGATAGCCGGCGTAGAACTGCACCGCCCTCTCGATGAACTCGCTCCGGCTTTTGCAATTGCCGGTCTGGACACCACGGTCCAGGGCCTCCAGGGTGGAGGGGTAGAGCCACACCGGGATGCGCTTCTTAGTCTCTTCCGGGGCGTCCTGCCCCGGCGGTCCCATTGGTCTTTTGCTCACGGCAAATCATCCTTCCTTTTGTGTTGACCACCTGCCACAGCCACCTGGAAAGACGGCCGAGGCAGGCGATTTTTCTGGCCTTGCCTCTCGTTCCGACCACCCCGCACAGCCAAACGCTGCAAAACCGGCCACCTGGCGGACTGTCCCCGACCCGCGTTGCGGGGCGGTGTTTCCCGGCCGGAGGGCGCTCGGCGACCACCTGCTTTTATCCCGCACAGATTTCGACCGTCCCCTAACCTCTGGCGGCAGGGGGAGCAACGGCCCCACTGTGTGCGAGGAATTCCATCCCCACCTGTCTGCGTGCGGCTTTGGCGGGACGTGGGCCACATGTCCTC
>DVHW01000257.1 GCA_018711785.1 Candidatus Galloscillospira excrementavium | reverse complement strand
ACAGGCTTGCCTGTCCTCCCCGCCCTGATTTTGTCCCGAATTGGGAGGGCAGGGCAGGAGAATGGGCATTGACAAGGCGGTCATCTCGCAGTATACTAACAATAATTGAGCACAGCTAACAAAAAGTTATGTACCCTAGCATTTTGAGAGGTGGAGGACATGGCAAAGATTCTGCGCAAAAAGGAGCTCAACCCCAGCGTCACCCTGCTGGAGGTGGACGCCCCCTTGGTGGCCCGGAAGGCCCAGGCCGGACAGTTCATCATCCTGCGGATCGACGAGGAGGGGGAGCGCATCCCCCTGACCATCGCCGACTACGACCGGGAGAAGGGGAGCGTCACCATCATCTTCCAGAAGGTGGGCCTGACCACCGAGCTGCTGGGCGACCTGGCGGTGGGGGACGACATCCGGGACTTTGTGGGCCCCCTGGGCCTGCCCACCGAGATCGGCGAGGAGGTCAAGCGGGTGTGCGTGGTGGGCGGAGGCGTGGGCTGCGCCATCGCCTACCCCCAGGCCAAGAGCCTCCACGCCGCCGGTATCCAGGTGGACGTCATCGCCGGGTTCCGGAACAAGGACATCGTCATCCTGGAGGAGGAGTTCCGCGCGGCCTGCGACCACCTCTATCTCACCACCGACGACGGCAGCTACGGCGAGAAGGGCTTTGTCACCGACAAGCTCAAGGCCCTCATCGACTCCGGAAACCACTACGACCTGGTCATCGCCATCGGCCCCATCCCCATGATGAAGTTTGTCTCCAAGACCACCGAGCCCTACGGCATCAAGACCCTGGTGAGCCTCAACCCCATCATGGTGGACGGCACCGGGATGTGCGGCGGCTGCCGGGTAACGGTGGGCGGCCAGGTGAAGTTCGCCTGCGTGGACGGGCCGGACTTCGACGGCCACCAGGTGGACTTCGACGAGCTGATGAACCGCAACAGCATCTACCGGGAGCGGGAGGCCTGTGAGAAGGACCGCCACGCCTGCCGCATGGAGCAGTTGAAGCACACAGCCATCCGCTGAGAGGGGGAGAGGGACATGCCGAATATGAATCCGAAGAAGCTGCCCATGCCGGAGCAGCCCGCCAACGTGCGCAACCATAACTTTGAGGAGGTGGCCCTGGGCTACACCGCCGAGATGGCTATCGAGGAGGCCGGGCGCTGCCTCCAGTGCAAGAATCCCCACTGCGTGGCCGGCTGCCCGGTGAACATCCACATCCCGGAGTTCATCGCCCAGGTGGCCAAGGGGGATTTCGCCGCCGCCTACGAGGTCATCTCCCAGACCAATGCCCTGCCCAGCATCAGCGGCCGGGTCTGCCCCCAGGAGAGCCAGTGCGAGGCCAAGTGCGTCCGGGGCATCAAGGGCGAGCCGGTGGCCATCGGCCGGCTGGAGCGGTTCGTGGCCGACTGGTACCGGGAGCATGTGAACGCCATGCCGAAAAAGCCGGCGGCCAACGGCCACCGGGTGGCGGTGGTGGGCTCCGGCCCGGCCGGCCTGACCTGCGCCAGCGACCTGGCCAAGCTGGGCTACGCGGTGACGGTGTACGAGGCCTTCCACACCGCCGGCGGCGTGCTGGTGTACGGCATCCCCGAGTTCCGCCTGCCCAAGGCCATCGTGGCAAACGAGGTGGAGAAGCTCTCCGCCCTGGGGGTGGACGTGGAGACCGATGTGGTCATCGGCAGGACCCTCTCCATCGACGAGCTCTTTGACATGGGCTACGAGGCGGTGTTCGTGGGCTCGGGCGCCGGCCTGCCCATGTTCATGGGCATCCCCGGCGAGAGCCTGAGCGGGGTCTACTCGGCCAACGAGTACCTGACCCGCATCAACCTGATGAAGGCCTACCGGGAGGGGTATGACACCCCCATCAAGAAGAGCAGGGCTGTGGCTGTGGTGGGCGGCGGCAACGTGGCCATGGACGCCTGCCGCTGCGCCAAGCGGCTGGGGGCGGAGAAGGTGTACATCGTCTACCGCCGGGGCGAGGAGGAGATGCCCGCCCGGAACGAGGAGATCCACCACGCCAAGGAGGAGGGCATCGAGTTCCGCCTCCTCACCAACCCCAAGCGCATCCTGGGGGAGAATGGCAAGGTGACCGGCATGGAGTGCATCCGCATGGAACTGGGCGAGCCCGACGAGAGCGGCCGCCGCCGCCCGGTGGAGGTGCCGGGCAGTGAGTTCGTGCTGGAGGTGGATACCGTCATCATGAGCCTGGGCACCAGCCCCAACCCCCTCATCCGCTCCACCACCCCGGGCCTGGAGGCCAACCGGAAGGGCTGCCTGGTGGTGAACGAGGAGACCATGCAGACCACCCGGGAGGGGGTCTACGCCGGCGGCGACGCCGTCACCGGCGCGGCCACCGTCATCCTGGCCATGGGGGCGGGGAAGAAGGCCGCCGAGCACATCCACCAGTATCTCCAGAGTAAGTAACCCCCAAAAGGGGAAAAGCAGGAGCGGGCCGCCGGATGGGCGGTCCGCTCCTGCTCTGAGCAGATTGGAGGGGGCGGACAGGGAGCGATTTACAGGAAAAGCTCCCTGATTTCCGCGACAAAGAGGTCCTCCTGCTCCAGCACCGCCGCATGCCCGGCGTTGGGGACCAGGATGAACTTATAGGAGCCGCCGTTAGCCTGGTATTTGTCCAGGACATAGCGGGTCTGGCTGACCATGGGCTGGGGAGGTGCCGCCTCCTCGCCAGGCCAGCCGGGAATGATGCCCCGCTTGCCCAGGGCGTTGATGTCGTTCTCATCGCCCACCACCAGGTCGCTGTCCCCTTGGAACCAGAGGATGGGGAAGTGGTCGGACACGTCGGCCAGGGCGGAGGTATCGCAGTACTCGGGAGCCATGGTGTTGCAGATGCCCTTGCTGCCCGCCCGGACGAAGGGCCACTGGGCGCAGGGGACCACATCGCCGGGGTAGAAGCCGTCCCCCAGCCGGGTGGAGAGGATGCCGTCGATCATCAACTCCTCCCACTCGCTGTCCAGGAGGAAGCCCGGCTTGCAGTAGACGTTGCGGAGCATGGTGCGCATGAACTCCCGGTCCTTATTGGCCAGGGCCTGGATGAGCTGCTGGTTGGCCACGCCGGCACCGGAGGCGATGTTCAGCGGCTCCAGCTTCCGGCCCTCGGGACCGGCGGTGCCGCCGAAGCCGAAGGGGGAGCAGGGGGCCAGCAGGATCAGCCCGGTGAGCTGCTCGCTGTGGTCGATGGCATACTGCTCCGCCACCGCGCCGCCCATGGACCACCCCATCAGGCCGAAATGGTCCCAGCCCAGGGAGGAGGTCAGGGCGTACAGGTCGTCCGCCCACTGCTTCATCCCCTGGGCGGCGTCCACCGGCTTGGGCTCAGTGTCTCCAAAGCCCCGCAGATCGGGGGCGATGAGCTCAAAGTCCTTCTTCAGCCGCTCCATCAGAGGGAGGTAGAAAACTGCGGAAGAGGCGTTGCCGTGGACGAGCATCAGCTTCGGCTTTCCAGGCGTGCCCATGTGGTAGTAGGCGATGGTGAGACGATCGGTCTGTGCCAGCACTGGGGTGTACTTCATGATAGTTC
>DVHW01000256.1 GCA_018711785.1 Candidatus Galloscillospira excrementavium | reverse complement strand
CCAGCAGGTCGCTCTCCAGCAGGGAGAGGACGGCCTGGCACTCCGGGTCGCCGAAGCGGGCGTTGTACTCCACCACCTTGGGACCGCTTTGGGTGAGCATCAGGCCGAAGTAGAGCACCCCCTGGAAGGGGCGGCCCTCGGCCTTCAGGGCGGCCACGGTGGGGAGAAAGATCTCCTCCATGCACCGCGCCGCCACCTCCGGCGTGTAGTTGGGGGAGGGGGAGATGGCCCCCATGCCGCCGGTGTTAGGGCCCTGGTTGCCGTCATAGGCCCGCTTGTGGTCCTGGGAGGAGGGCATGGGGACCAGGTGCTCCCCGTCGCAGAAGGCCAGCACGGTGACCTCGGGCCCGGTCATGCACTCCTCGATGACCACCCGGGCCCCGGCGGCGCCGAATTTCCTGTCCTCCATCATGCTGCGGACGGCGGCTTTCGCCTCCTCCACGCTCTGGGCCACCACCACGCCCTTGCCCAGGGCCAGGCCGTCGGCCTTGACCACGATGGGGGCACCCTGCTCCTCCACATAGGCCAGGGCGGCGTCCAGCTCGGTAAAGACGGCGTAGCGGGCGGTGGGGATGTGGTACTTCTCCATCAGGCCCTTGGAGAAGACCTTGCTGGACTCGATGACGGCGGCATTGGCCCGGGGGCCGAAGGCGGGGACGCCGGCGGCCTCCATGGCGTCCACCATGCCCAGGGCCAGGGGGTCGTCTGGGGCTACCACAGCGAAGTCGATGCCGTGGGAGGCGGCCCAGGCCACCATCACCTCCACGTCGTCGGCCTTGATGGGGACGCACCGGGCCACCTGGGCAATGCCGCCGTTGCCCGGTGCGCAATAGAGCTCTGTGACTTTGGGGGACTGGGCCAGCTTTTGGCAGATGGCGTGCTCCCGCCCGCCGCCGCCCACGACCAAGACATTCATAGCGCCGCTCCTCTCAAATGGATACCCATGCTCTAGCTTAGTGGTGGAAGAGTCTCAGGCCGGTGAAGGCCATGACCATGCCGTACTTGTCCGCCGTGGCGATGACGTGGTCGTCCCGGATGGACCCGCCGGGCTGGACGATGTACTGCGCGCCGCTCTTGCGGGCCCGCTCCACGTTGTCGCCAAAGGGGAAGAAGGCGTCGGAGCCCACGGTGACGCCGGTCTGCCCGGCGATCCAGGCCCGCTTCTCCTCGGCGGTGAGCACCTCGGGCTTCACGGTGAAGGTCTGCTGCCACACCCCGTCGGCCAGCACGTCCTCGTACTCATCGGAGAGGTAGACGTCGATGGCGTTGTCCCGGTCGGGCCGGCGGATGCCCTCCACGAAGGGGAGGGCGAGGACCTTGGGGTGCTGCCGCAGCAGCCAGTTGTCCGCCTTGTTCCCCGCCAGGCGGGTGCAGTGGATGCGGCTCTGCTGGCCGGCGCCCACGCCGATGGCCTGGCCGCCCTTCACATAGCAGACCGAGTTGGACTGGGTGTACTTCAGGGTGATGAGAGCCACCAGCATGTCCCGTTTGGCCTCCTCGGGCAGGTCCTTATTCTGTGTGACAAGGTTCTCGAGCAGGGCGGCGGTGATGGGGAAGTCGTTGCGGCCCTGCTCAAAGGTGACGCCGTAGATGTCCCGGCGCTCCACGGCCTTGGGCACATAGGCCGGGTCGATCTCCACCACGTTGTAGCCCCCCTTGCGCTTGGTCCTGAGGATGGCCAGGGCCTCGTCGGTGTAGCCGGGGGCGATGATGCCGTCGGACACCTCCAGGGCCAGGTAGCGGGCGGTGGCGGCGTCGCACACATCGCTGAGGGCGGCCCAGTCGCCGTAGGAGCACAGCCGGTCGGCCCCCCGGGCCCGGACATAGGCGCTGGCGATGGGGGAGAGCTCCAGGTCCCCGGTGAAGTAGATGCGCCGCTCGGTCTCACTCAGCTCCGTGCCAATGGCGGCCCCGGCGGGGGAGACATGCTTGAAGGAGGCCGCGGCGGGCAGTCCGGTGGCCTCCTTGAGCTCCTTCACCAGCTGCCAGGAGTTCAGCGCGTCCAGAAAATTGATGTATCCCGGCCGGCCGTTGAGGACCCTGATGGGCAGCGCGCCCGACTCCATGAAGATGCGGGCGGGCTTCTGGTTGGGGTTGCAGCCGTATTTCAGTTCCAGCTCCGTCATGTCTCAGACCTCCTGATGTTTGTTGGTGATGACGCTCTCCCGCGCCCCGGTCTCCAGGTCGAGGTAGGAGACATAGAGGGAGACCTTGTTCTCCCCGTCCAGGCTCTCCCACACTTCCCGGGAGAGGGCGGCGGCGCTGGGGGCGGCCAGGGAGACCGGCCGGGGCTCCCCGGTGAAGGAGGGGAGGGGGTCGCCGTCCCCGTCGTAGGTGCTGATAAAGTGCCCCTGGCCGGGCAGAGGGGCGTCGTACTCGAAGAAGAACCGCTGGCAGCTGGCGGGGTCTCCCTCCGCCGACTTGAGGATGGACAGGCGGTAGCTGCCGTCGGGCCGGACCATGCCCGAGATGCGGGGGGTGTAGTTGGGCCCGTCGGGCTCAAAGGTCCGGGTGCGCAGCGCCCGGACAAAGCCGGTGCCCGCCCGGAAGGCGTCGGCCAGGGTGTCGGTCTGGTCGCCGTTGGTGACGATGGTGGCACCCTCCACCACCCGGACCGGGTGGTAGATGATGAGGGAGGGGTCGGTCACCTT
>DVHW01000255.1 GCA_018711785.1 Candidatus Galloscillospira excrementavium | reverse complement strand
TTTTCTGCAATATACCGTACCGATTGTCTTTACCACTTGTTTTCAAAACATTCGTTACGGAACCCCATCATTGGGGACGCCTCTATTCTAAGTCCGTCCGCGCCGCCTGTCCAATGCCTATCCCGGATGGTCCGTCATTCGGCCTACGTATTTCTGGGCAAACTGGAGAAAGGCGTCGGTGGCCGGCGAGAAGGTCTCGGTCTTTTTCCAGGCCAGGACGGTGCCCGACTCCAGCGCCGGCGAGAGGGGGACAAAGCGCACCCCCGGGCAGCTCTGGTCCAGCTCGATGCTGAGAAAGACCCCCATCCCCTGCCGGCACAGCTGGGTCAGGTTATAGGGCAGGTTGCCGCTGGCCGCCAGCCGGATCTGCTCCGCCCAGGGGCCGAACCAGCGGACGATCTCCTGCTGCATCCGCTCCCGTGCGGAGAAGATCAGGGGCACATTCACCAAATCCTCCGGCGTCACCCGCTCCCGCGCCGCCAGGGGGGAGTCCTCCCGGACAAAGACCCCCCACCGCTCCCGCACCGGCAGGCGCAGGATCTCGTACCGGCTGATTTCCACCGGCTCTACCAGCAGCCCCAGATCCAGCAGCCCCCGCTCGATGCGCTCCTTGATGCCGTCGGAGTCCCCGCTGTACAGCTCATAGCGCACCTGGGGATAGGTCCGCTGGAACGCGCCCATCAGCTCCGCCAGAAAGGACATGCTCCGCAGATCCCCGCTGCCGATGGAGATCTTCCCGGCGATCTCCTCCCCCGGCTGGAGCTCCTGGGCCGTCCGCTCCGCCAGGTCCACGATCTCCTGGGCCCGGCGGCGCAGCAGCATCCCCGCGTCGGTGAGGACGATGTGGTGCTGGCTGCGGCGGAACAGCTTGACTCCCAGCTCCCCCTCCAGCTGTATCAGCTGGCGGGAGAGGGTGGGCTGGGTCAGGTGGAGCAGGGCCGCCGCCCGGGTGATGTTCTCCTCCCGGGCCACGGTCAGAAAATATTTCAAGGTACGCAGTTCCATCAGCGACGCCTCCCCTCCGTTTTTCCCAGTTTACTACGCCGTTGGGGCCCAAGCAAGGGATGCCATACAAAAAACGAATATCTCAGCATAGAAAAGAGGTATTCGCCTTTTTCCCTCCCCGGGCTTATAATGATACCCGTTGAAACAGCCGCGCCGGACCGCCGGCGCGGCACAGAGATTGTCATAAGGAGGAATTCGGGATGAAAAAAGCACTCGTCGCCTATTTTTCCGCCAGCGGTGTGACCGCCAGGGCGGCCAAGGCCCTGGCCCAGGCCGCCGGGGCCGACCTCTATGAGATCCGCCCCGCGGTGCCCTACACCAAGGCCGACCTGAACTGGATGGACAAGTCCTCCCGCAGCTCGGTGGAGATGAACGACAAGTCCTCCCGGCCCGCCCTGGCCGACGGGGACGCCAAGATCGCCGACTACGACGTCGTCTTTGTGGGCTTCCCCATCTGGTGGTATGTGGCCCCCACCCTCATCAACACCTTCCTGGAGCGGTACGACTTTGCCGGGAAGACCATCGTGCTCTTCGCCACCTCCGGCGGCAGCGGCCTGGGCCGGACCGCCGAGGGCCTGCGGGGCAGCGTGTCCGGCAGCACCCGCATCGTGGAGGGCGGCCTGCTCAACGGCCGGCTCTCCCCGGACAGCCTGAAGGCCTGGCTGGACCACCTGCCCCTGTAAGGGCCCGCCGCCCACATTTTCCACGAGAAAGGACTGCATGGACCCCATGGAATACCGCATCAACCGCCGCACCGGCGACCGCATCAGCATCCTGGGCGTGGGCAACAGCACTCTGGCCTCCGCCGGGGAGAGGGAGGCCGTCGCCACCCTGGAGCTGGCCCTGGAGCACGGTGTGAACTACTACGACCTGGCCGCCTCGGAGTCCGGCTGCTTTCCCCAGTTCGGCGCCGCCTTTGCCGGCGTCCGGGAGCAGGTGCTCTACCAGGTCCACTTCGGCGCCGTCTACGGCCCGGGCAAGAGCTACAGCTGGACCACCGACCTGGAGACCGTCAAGCGCTCGGTGGGCTGGCAGTTGGAGCAGCTCAGGACCGACTACATCGACTACGGCTTTATCCACTGTCTGGACGAGGAGGGCGACTGGGACCGCTACCGCTCCGGCGGCGTCCTCTCCTACCTGGAGGGCTTGAAGGCCCAGGGCGTGGTGCGCCACATCGGCCTGTCCACCCACACCCCCGCCCTGGCCCGCGCGGTGCTGGACACCGGGGTGGTGGACATGGTGATGTTCAGCATCAACCCCAGCTACGACTACCAGCACGGTGAGTACGCCAACGGCAGCGCCGCCGAGCGCATGGCCCTCTACCGCCGCTGCGAGGCCGAGGGGGTTGGCATCTCGGGGATGAAGGCCTTCTCCGGCGGCCAGCTCCTGAACGCCAAAACCTCCCCCTTTGGAAAGGCCCTCACCGAGTACCAGTGCCTCCAGTACGCCCTGGACAAGCCGGGGGTGCTGACCGTGCTGCCCGGCATTCGGAACCGGGAGGACCTGAAGCGGCTCCTGGGCTTCCTGGACGCGGACGCCGGGGCGCGGGACTACTCCCTCATCAGCACCCTCACCCCCAAGGACGCGGAGGGCGCCTGCGTCTACTGCAACCACTGCCAGCCCTGCCCCGCCGGGCTGGATGTGGGCCTCATCAACAAGTACTACGACCTCGCCCGGGCCGGAGACCCCCTGGCGGCCGACCACTACCGGAATCTCTCCCGCCAGGCCGGCGCCTGCATCGGCTGCGGCCACTGTGACCGCCGCTGTCCCTT
>DVHW01000254.1 GCA_018711785.1 Candidatus Galloscillospira excrementavium | reverse complement strand
AGTTTATCCTGTACATGCTGCTCCAGGTGGCCAAGCGATTCCTCCAGTACCTGAAGCAGATCGACAAGATCTACAGCTATATGGAGCGCCAGCTCTACAAGTCCCAGCGGAACAAGGAGCTCATCCAGCTGCTGGACCTGGAGAAGTCCCTGGTCTACTTCAACACCTCCCTCAAGGCCAACGAGGTCACCCTGGAGAAGATCCTCCGGGGCCGCATCATCACCCTCTACGAGGAGGACCACGACCTGCTGGAGGACGTGCTCATCGAGGTGCGCCAGGCCATCGAGATGGCCAGCATCTACTCCTCCATCATCTCGGGCATGATGGACGCCTTTGCCAGCGTCATCTCCAACAACCTGAACGTCATCATGAAGATCCTCAGCTCCATCACCATCCTGATGGCCATTCCGAACATCATCTTCGGCTTCTACGGCATGAACATCACCACCGGGCTCCCCCTAGACCAGTTCTGGTGGATCCCCCTGGTGATCACCGGCGCGGCCATGGCGGTGGTGGCGGTGGTCCTGAAAAAGAAGGACCTGTTCTGAACCATTCACGGCGGGCGGCAGCGTATGTTGCCGCCCGCCCTTTTTACGCAAAATTTGCAGGATGGGACGGAACGCGATTCATAAAATGGTAACAATTATCTGATATAATCCCTTTGATCATCAGACTGAAAGAGGGGAGGCGCCCTCCGAAGCGGCGCCTCCAGACGGAGAAAAGGAGGTTCAACATCATGGCGAGCAACCCCAATTACAATGATGTCACACCGGAGATCGTCAAGCTGGCGGAGCTGGCGCGGAGCAACAGCTGCATCAATCCGGACGACTATGTGAAATACGACGTCAAGCGGGGCCTGCGGGACCTGAACGGCAAGGGCGTGGTGGCCGGCCTGACCGAGGTGTCCGAGATCGTGGCCAAAAAAATGGTGGACGGCAAGGAGGTCCCCTGTGAGGGCAAGCTGTACTACCGGGGCATCGACGTGGAGGACCTGGTGCGGGGCACCCTGTCCGAGAAACGCTTCGGCTTTGAGGAGACCGCCTATCTGCTCCTGGTGGGCCGGCTGCCCAGCGCTGCGGAGCTGGAGGAATTTCGGGGGCTGCTGTCCTACTACCGCTCCCTGCCCGACAACTTCGTCCGGGACGTGATTTTGAAGGCCCCCAGCAAGGACATCATGAACTCCCTGGCCCGCAGCGTGCTCAACCTGGCGGCCTATGACGAGCACGCCGACGACATCTCCCTGCCCAATGTGACCCGCCAGTGCCTCCAGCTCACCGCCATGTTCCCCCTGCTCAGCGTCTACGGCTACCAGGCCTACCACTACAAGGAGGGCAACTCCCTCTTCATCCACGCCCCCCGGCCCGAACTGTCCACGGCGGAGAACATCCTGGCCCTCCTCCGGCCCGACTCGGCCTACTCCTTCTGGGAGGCCCACGTGCTGGACGTGTGCCTGATGCTCCACGCCGAGCACGGCGGCGGCAACAACTCCACCTTCACCACCCACGTGGTCACCTCTTCGGGCACCGATACCTACTCCTGCATGGTGGCCGCCCTGGCCTCCCTGAAGGGCCCCAAGCACGGCGGCGCCAACATCAAGGTCATCCAGATGTTCGAGGATTTGAAGGCCACGGTCAAGGACTGGGAGGACGAGGACGAGGTGCGCCGGTATCTCCAGGACCTGCTGGATAAGAAGGCCTTTGACAAGGCCGGTCTCATCTACGGCATGGGCCACGCGGTCTACTCCCTGTCCGACCCCCGGGCCAATGTGTTCCGCGGCTTTGTGGAGCGGCTCTCCCGGGAGAAGGGGCGCATGGAGGAGTACCGGCTTTACTCTCTGGTGGAGCGGCTGGGCCCCCAGGTCATCGCCGGGGACCGGAAGATCTACAAGGGCGTGTCCGCCAATGTGGACTTCTACTCCGGCTTCGTCTACCACATGCTGGACCTGCCCCTGGAGCTCTACACCCCCCTCTTCGCCATGGCCCGCGTCGCGGGCTGGAGCGCCCACCGCATCGAGGAGCTCATCAACATGAGCAAGATCATCCGCCCGGCCTACACCTATGTGGGCCAGCGGCAGACCTATGTCCCCCTGGAGAAGCGGTAAAACGAGAATTGAGCGGCCCGGCGGAGCGCCATGCTCCGCCGGGCCGCTCTGCGTGTTTACAGCAGGGCGAGAAAGCCCCGGGCCGTCACGAAGGCGATGAGGCCGCAGCCGGGGAAGGTGCACACCCAGGCCAGGGCGATGGAGCCCGCCGCCCGGCGGTTTGCCCGCCGGCCGCCCCCCGCGCCCAGGATGGCGGCGGTCTTGGTGTGGGTGGTGGACGCCGGCAGGCCCAGCAGGGTGCACAAAAGGAGGCTGGCGGCGCTCCCCAGGTCGGCGGCAAAGCCCAGCCGGGGGGTGAGGGGCACCAGGTTCCGCCCCACGTTCTCCACGATGCGCCGCCCGCCCAGCAGGGTGCCCAGCCCCATGAGCAGGGCGCAGAGCAGGGGCAGCCAGGCGGGGAGGAGGAAGGTCTCGCTATCCGGCCGGCCCTGGGAGAGGGCGGCCCCCAGCAGAAAGACGCCCAGAAATTTCTGCCCGTCCTGGGCCCCGTGGAGAAAAGCGGCCAGGCCGGCGCCCAGCACCTGGCCCCCGGAGTAGAGCCCGCTCCGCCCGCCCCCGGGCAGCGCCCGGGCGGCGAGGGCCCCGCCCAGGAACCCCAGGACCACCGAGAGGACCAGACCCAGCAGGACCCGGCCCCAGGGCCCGGGCCGCAGGTTGGACACCCCGCCGGGCAGGGCCAGGGCGGCTCCGGCGATGCCGGCGGCCAGGGCGTGGCTCTCGCTGGTGGGGATGCCGAAGCGCCAGGCCCCGGCGGCCCAGAGCACAATGGCCGTCATGGCGGCGCACAGGGCGGCGAGTGCCCGCTCCGTGCCCCCGCCGAAGTCGGCGATGGCGTAGATGGTCTGGGCCACCGAGGTGTTCGCCGCCGCCGCGCACACCACTCCCAGCAGATTGCACACCGCCGCCCCCGCCGCCGCGGCCCGGAAGGGGACCACCCCGGTGGTCACCGCCGTGGCGATGGCGTTGGGGGCGTCGGTCCAGCCGTTGACCAGGATGACCGCACAGAGGAGGAGCACTGTGACCAGCAGCGCCGGCTGGACCAGGGCCTGCTGGCAGAATTCCAGAAAAGACGCCGGCATGGCACCACCCCACCTGTCCCCAAAATCAGCTGCCTATGGGGAGTGTATGGGGGGCGGGGGAAAAATATGAGCCCGGGAGGGGAACTCCCCTCCCGGGCTCAGTCTACCGCGGGCACGTCGTCCTTTCGCTCGCCGTCCAGGCCCATGTCGTCCCGGACGGAAGAGGCCAGGCCCACCGCGTCCCTGCCGAAGCGCGCCCGCAGCTCGTCCACCGTGTGCCCCAGCCGCTCCAGCCGGTCCCGCCGGGGCGCCGCGTCCCGGGCGAAGAGGTCCAGCTGCTCCCCCGCGTCGTCCTCCCCCACCAGGCTCTGGCCCGTGATGGTGAGGGCCCGGATGGGGGCTGTGGGCTCCCAGGACGCCCGGATAAGCTCCATCACGGCCTCTGAGAGGTCCCGGGAGACATAGGTGGGGGCGGGGAGCCGCTTCTGGCGGCAGATGTCCTTGAAATTGGGGTCCCGGATGGTCACCTGGACTGCGGTGCACTTGAGCCCCTCCTGCCGCAGACGCCCGGCCACCTCGTCGGCGAGGGCGGCCACAGCGGAGCGGATGTCCTCCCACCCCACCAGGTTGCGCCGGAAGGTCAGGCCGTTGCCCACCGACTTGGGCCCGGGCTGGTCTCGGGCTGGGATGACCGGGGCGTGCTCGGCGCCGGTGGCGTAGTCGTGGAAGGTGGCCCCCTGCTTGCCCAGGATGGACACCAGGGCCTCCCGGTCAAAGCGGGCCAGGTCCCCGATGGTGCGGATGCCGTAGCCCGCCATGGTCCTGGCCGCGGCCGCCCCCACGAAGAGCAGCTCGGTGACCGGCAGGGGCCAGAGCAGCTCCCGGAAGTTTTCCGGGGTGATGACGGTGGTGGCGTCGGGCTTTTTGTAGTCGCTGCCCATCTTGGCAAAGACCTTGTTGAAGGACACTCCCACCGAGACCGTGAGGCCGGTCTCGGAGCGGACAGCGGCGCGGATCTGGTCGGCCACCGCCCGGCCGGTGCCGCCGAACAGGTGCATGGACCCGGTGACGTCCAGCCAGCTCTCGTCGATGGAGAAGGGCTCCACCAGGTCGGTGTACCGGGCATAGATGGCGTTGACGACCCCGGACCAGCGGCGGTATTTCTCCCGGTGGGCGGGGAGGAGCACCAGGTCGGGACACTTGCGCCTGGCCTGCCAGATGGTCTCGGCGGTCTTGACCCCCATGGCCTTGGCCGGCTCGTTTTTCGCCAGGATGATGCCGTGGCGGGAGCCGGGGTCGCCGCACACCGCCACCGGCGCGCCGCTCGCCCGCAGCTCGGGCAGGTCCAGCAGCTCCACCGAGGCGTAAAAGCTGTTCAGATCACAGTGCAGGATGGTACGCAACGTCGTCGCCCCCTCCGTATCCCTCGCCGCGTCCTCGCAAAGTCCGCTGTGCCCGCCCCGCCCGGGGGCAGGTCTCGCGCCGCTCCCTCCCCGCAAAGCGCGGTGGGCTTTGCGG
>DVHW01000253.1 GCA_018711785.1 Candidatus Galloscillospira excrementavium | reverse complement strand
GTCCGGCGGTGCCGCCGCAGGTAAAGAGGATGTTCAACACACATTCCCCCTCTGGATCAGTCTTGCGGGCCGCTACCCCTGCCTGGGCGCCGGGATCTGCCGGGACACCCCCAGCACCACGCCCATCTCGGCCAGCTGGATCAGCAGCGCCGTGCCCCCGTAGCTGAAGAAGGGCAGGGAGATGCCGGTGACCGGGATCATGTTGGTGATAACGGCGATGTTGAGAAAGACCTGGACCGCGATCTGGGTGGTGATGCCCACCACCAGCAGGGCGCCGAAGCGGTCCCGGGCGTGGACGGCGATCCAGTACCCCCGGATGATGAGCAGGGCGAAGAGGATGAGCACGATGGCCGCCCCCAGATACCCCAGCTCCTCGCAGACGATGGCAAAGACATAGTCGTTCTCCGGCTCGGGCAGGTAGAGGAACTTCTGCCGGCTCTTGCCCAGGCCCACCCCCAGAAGGCCCCCGGAGCCCACGGCGTAGAGGGACTGGATGGTCTGGAAGCCGCCGATCAGGGGCTCGCTCCAGGGGTCAAGCCAGAGGGCGATGCGCCGGGCCATGTAGTCGGTCTGGGTGATGACGAAGGCCAGAGCCGCCACCATTCCCCCGCCGCCGATGAAAAACCAGTAGAGCTTGATGCCCCCGGCAAAGAGGATGGAGGCCGCCGCCACCAGAATGAGGATGGTGCCCGACATGTGGGGCTCCATCAGCATCAGCCCGGCGATGACGACCAGGATGGCGGCGTAGGGGATGAGCTCCAGAAACCCGACCCGCTCCAGCCAGCCCAGGAGGCGGCCGGAGGGCTTCCGGAGGTCGAATTTATGCTTTTTCTCCGTGTCCCGCTTGGACAATCGGGCCGCGAAGTACAGGATGACCGCCACCTTCACCAGCTCCGAGGGCTGGAAGGTACCAATGCCGGGCACGGCGATCCACCGCTTCACGCCGTCGCTCCGGTTGGTGTGGATGCCCGGGATCAGCACTGCAATCAGCAGCAGAATGGCCCCGGCCAGCGCAAAGACCGACATCCAGCGGAACCACTGGTAGTTGAGCTTGGAGACCAGGTACATCACTGCCACGCCGCCTACGGCAAAAATCGCCTGCCGGGCGATGTAGTAGGTGGGGTTATAGCCCACGCTCTCGTCGTAGAGGGCGGAGGCGTAGGAGGCGGAGAACATCATGATGAGGCCGATGCCGCTGAGCATCAGGGTGAGCATCAGAAAGGGCAGGTCCATGGGGCCCCTGGCCAGCTGCTCCTCCACAGTCAGGTCCCGCTTCATTTTTCTGGCGATGACGGCCACCCCCTAAGTTATGTTTCTGCGTCCGCCCCCTACCACATCACAGGATACCGGTCCACTACGCCGAAAAAGGCCAGCAGGCAGGCCCCCAGGGTGATGCCGGCAAAGACCAGAACCAGCTTCACCTCGCTCCAGCCCCCCATCTCCAGGTGGTGGTGGAGGGGGGCCATGCGGAAGATGCGCTTGCCGTGGGTCAGCTTGAAGTAGGTCACCTGAATGATGTCGGAGAGGGTCTCGGCGATATAGATGATGCCCACCAGCACCAGGATGAGGGGCATATCCAAGGCAAAGGCCATGCCGCACACCGCGCCCCCCAGGAAGAGGGAGCCGGTGTCCCCCATGAACACCTTGGCCGGGTGAAAATTGTAGAGAAAAAAGGCGCACAGGCCGCCGAAGAGCGCGGAGGAAAACACCGAGAGCTCAAGGTGGTCCCAGATGGCCGACACGGCCAGGAAAAAGAGCATCACCGGCATGGTGACGCCGGTGGCCAGGCCGTCGATGCCGTCGGTCAGGTTGACTGCGTTGACGGTGCCCACCATCACAAAGGCCGCAAAGACCATGTAGAGCCAGGGCGGGATGCCCACGATGGTGATGTTCAGGAAGGGGATATAGAGGTCGAACTTCAAATATCCCGCCTGCCGGAGCAGCAGGGTGAATACCAGAGCCGCGGCCAGCTGGAGCAGGAACTTCCACCCGGCGGTGAGGCCGGTGTTCTCATGCTTTTTCACCTTCATATAGTCGTCGATGTAGCCGATGGCCCCGAACACCAGGGCGAACAGGTACACGAACACCGCGCCGAAATCCCCCTCGGCCATGTCCTGCCACCCCGCGATCAGCACCGCCGCGGCGGTGCCCAGGATGAACATGAGCCCCCCCATGGTGGGGGTGCCCTGCTTGGACATGTGCCAGGTGGGCCCGATCTCCTTGATGGACTGCCCGGCCTTCATCTTCCGCAGGAAGGGGATCAGCACCTTCCCCAGCAGAAAGGTGACCAGAAAGGCCACCACGAAACTGACCACGATCCTCATTTTTCAACCTCCCAAAGCCTCCCGGCTCCGCACGTCGCTTCAAAAGCGCTTTATTCTACCACACATCGCGGGGCGCTTCCACTCAAAAAAGTAACAAAGTTGCCCGGTCAGGAGGCAAAAAATGCCGCCACTTCCTCCCGCTCGTCCAGGTGGTGCTGCACACCGTCCACCTCCTGGTAGGTCTCGTGGCCCTTGCCCGCCAGGACGATCACATCCCCCGCCTGCCCCAGGGAGAGGGCCAGGCGGATGGCCGAGCGGCGGTCGGGCTCCACCAGGCGCTTTGCTCCGCTCCCCTCCATGCCGGAGAGGATGTCGCCGATGATGGCCTCCGGGTCCTCAGTGCGGGGGTTGTCGCTGGTGACCACCGCGACGTCGGCCAGCTCCCCGGCGATGGAGCCCATGATGGGCCGCTTGGTCCGGTCCCGGTCCCCCCCGCAGCCGAAGAGGCAGATGAGCCGGCCGGCGGTGAAGTCCCGGGCCGTGGTCAGGATGTTCACCAGGGCGTCGGGGGTGTGGGCGTAGTCGATGAGCACCGTGTAGGGCGCGGGGGTGGGCACCACCTCGATGCGGCCCTTGACCCCCTTCGCCTCTCCCAGGGCGGCGGCCACCTCCGCTAGGGGCAGGCCCAGCGCCTGGGTGCAGGCGATGACCCCCAGGGCGTTGTAGATGCTGAACCCGCCGGGGATGGGCAGCCTTACCCGGGAAATCCCCCCCAAGGTCACCGCCTCGAACTCCACCCGGTCGGGGAAGAGGCGCAGGTTCTTGGCCGTCAGGTCGGCCGCGTCCTTGTTCTCGGAGTAAGTGTATTTGGGGACGGAGACCGTTTGGGCAAAGTACCGCCCGGCCTCGTCGTCCAGGTTGAGCACCGCCGTGCCGCACTGGCGGAACAGCAGTCCCTTGGCGTCCCGGTAGGCCTCCATAGTGCCGTGGAAGTCCAGGTGGTCCCGGGTCAGGTTGGTGAAGATGCCCGCTCGGAAGGGGATGCCGTCCACCCGGTGGAGGACCAGGGCGTGGGAGGAGACCTCCATCACCGCCCAGGTACACCCCCCGTCCGCCATCTCCCGCAGGAGCTTCTGCACCTCCCAGGACTCGGGGGTGGTGCGGTGGGCGGGGAGGGCGGTGTCCCCGATGAGGTTCTGGTTCGTGCCGATGAGGCCCACCCTGGCCCCCAGCACCCGCTCCAGCACCGACTTGAGGAGGTAGGTGGTGGTGGTCTTGCCGTTCGTGCCGGTGACAGCCAGCACGTTCAGCTCCTCTGCCGGGTGGCCGAACCAGTTGGCCGAGAGGACGGCCAGGGCCGCCCGGGCGTCGGGCACCACAATCCAGGGCCCGGGGGCCGCCGGAGCACGCTGGCACACCGCGGCGCGGGCCCCCTTCTCCACCGCCTCGGCCAGGAAGCGGTGGCCGTCGGTCTTATAGCCCGGGAGAGCCACGAAGAGCTCCCCCGGCGCAAGCTCCCGGGTGTCATAGCAAACGCCTGAAATTTCCACATCCCCGCCGGCGGCGTTCTCCAGGACCTCCACGCCGGTCAGCAGCTGCTCCAGTCTCATGCGCTCACCCCCTGATGGTTTCCAGGTGCGCCGTGGGCGTCAGAAGCCCCAGCCGGCCCCCTCGTTGGCATTGTCCATAAACTGGACCTCCACCACGGTGCCCCGCTCCACCTCGGTGCCCTCCGGGATGGACTGGCTCACCGCCACGGTGCTGCTGGTGTAGTACCCTGTGGCGCCGGTGACCCGGATGTAGAGCCCCGCGTTCTGGAGGGCCTCCCGGGCCTGCTCCGGCGTCATGCCCACCACATCGGGCACGCTCACCTTGTCGGTGGGCTTCTCCTCGCCCAGGTAGATGACCACCTGGCTGCCGCCGGGGATGGAGGCCCCGCTGGCCGGCATCTGGTCGGTGACGGTCTCCCCGTCGCCCACCGTGCGGACGGTGAAGCCGGCATTTTCCAGCCGGGTGGTGGCGTCTGCCGCGCTCAGGCCCACCAGACTGGGCACCGCGGTGTCCGCGCCGGAGAGCTCGGCCTCGGTGTACTGCTTCTCCACGCCCAGGTAGTCCAAAATGTCGGCCAGCAGCTCGCCGGCCATGGGGGCGGCCATCTGGCCGCCGCTGATGTACCAGCCGCCGCTGGTGGTGTTGCTGCCGGGCTCGCTGGGCTTTGGGTTGTCGTAGGCCAGCAGGATGATGACCTGGGGGTCGTCCGCCGGGGCGAAGCCCAGGAAGGAGACAATGGTGTGGTCGTCCTCCAGGGTCTCGGAGGAGCCGGTCTTGCCGCCGATGCGGTAGCCCGCCTGGTAGGCGTTCTTGCCCGTGCCGCCGTCCACCACCTTCTCCAGGATCTCCCGGGCGTGCTGGCTGGTGGACTCGCTGATCACCTGGCGCACCTCGGTGGGCTCATTGGACTGCACCACGTTGCCCTCCGCGTCCACGATGGAGTCCATCACGTAGGGCTGCATCAGGTGCCCGCCGTTGATGACCGCGCTGGCCGCCGTGATGAGCTGGATGGGGGTCACGTTGTGCCGCTGGCCGAAGGACGCGGTGGCCAGGGAGGCGATGCCCTCCAGGCTGGTGAAGTACTCCCGGCTCCAAATCAGGCTGGTGGACTCGCCCTGCATGTCGATGCCGGTGAGCTCGGTGAAGCCGAAGTCCTCCAGGTAGTCGTAGAACTTCTCCGCCCCCAGCCGCTGGCCGATCTCGATGAAGGCGGGGTTGCAGGAGTTGGCCACCGCCTCGGCCAAGGTCTGGGTGCCGTGGCCGGAGCGGCGGGAGCACTGGATGGTATAGCCCGCCACCCGCACGCTGCCGGTGCAGGTGAAGGTGTCGCTGTCGCTGACCACGCCCTCCTCCAGGGCGGCAGCCAGAACCATGGACTTGAAGGTGGAGCCGGGCTCATAGGTGTCGTTGATGGCCTTGTTGCGCCACTGGGCCATCTGGGCGTTGCCCAGGGCCTCCAGGTACTCGTCGCTGTCCTCGCCGTAGGTGGCCTTGAGGGCGTCCAGCTCAGCCTGGACGTCCGGGTCACTGATGACGCTGGGGTTGTTCAGGTCGTAGCTTGGGGAGTTGGCCCAGGCCAGGATGGCCCCGGTGTCCGGGTCCATGGCGATGCAGAAACCGCCGTTCTGGACCTCGAAGGTCTCGATGCCCTTTTCCAGGATGCGCTCGCAGTAGCTCTGGATGGTGGCGTCCAGGGTGAGGATAATGTCGTCGCCGTCGGTGGCGTCGTAGTAGTTCTCGTAGCGGGAGAGCATTTCAGTGCCGTTGCCGTTGCGGGCGGTGACCACCCGGCCCACCTCGCCGGAGAGCTCCTCCTCATAGAGGGCCTCGATGCCGTAGGCGCCGCCGTTGGCGTTGACAAAGCCGATGACCTGACAGGCCAGGGAATTCTGCGGATAGTAGCGCTTGCTGGTGGGGGTGACGACGATGGAGTTGGACAGTCCGTTGTCCGAGATGAACTGCCGCACCTGGTCGGCCACCTCCTCCTCAGCCTGGCTGGTAAGCACCTCATAGGCCGAGTAGGTCCGCTCCAGCCGCGCCGCGATGCTCTCCTGATCGATGCCCAAGATCTCCGAGAGGCCCTGGGCCACCAGCTCATTGGTAGGCTCCGGCGTGGAGGGCATCTTGTCGGGGTCTCCCCCCGCCTTCTCCACCCGCTCGGCATAGTTTTCCTGGACCTGGACCAGGTCCCGCGGGGAGACAATGATCCGGTAGACGGTGGCGCTCATGGCCAGGGTGTTCCCGTTGCGGTCGTAGATGGTGCCCCGGTTGGCCTCCACCGCCACATCCCGGGTCTGCTGGTTGATGGCCAGTTCCTCGTAATAGTCGTGCTGTACGATCTGGATCTTGTAGAGTGTCACCAGCAGGGGGATGAACGCCAGGATGCCGAACACCACCAGAAGGACGATGGTGCGCCCCAGAATGGTCCGGTTGCCCCGGCGGTCGCTCTGCGAATGGCGTGTGTTTTCTCGGTTCTGCCTGGACATGGACGTATCCTTTCTCTCGCGGTTTCCCGCGGCGCGGTATCCCTCTCCGGGAGCGGCCCGCCGCCCTCCTTCGAGCTGGTTCTTCTTTTCTGTCTGTACCGTGTGAGGGCGTAAGAAAACTTCTTTTCTTACGCCCTCACCCTGCACACCGGGCCGCCGGGGCAGCCCGTTTCTGTTTTTATGGGGTCTGCAAATCAATATATGGAGGCACTCAGCGGAAATATTCCACCACGTTTTCAAAGACCTGCTTCACACTCTCCAGAGCGCTGTTCAGCCCGTCGGCAGTGTTCTCCTCCTGGAACAGCTCCACCCGGTCCGGCTCAGACAGGTCCAGATAGATGACCTGCCCGCTCTGAGGCTTGACCATGGTGCCGCTCTCGGTCAGGCTCTGCTCCAGCGCCGCCAGATCCACCGACAGCTCATACTCCGCCCGCAGCTTGGCCTCCTCACTCTGCAGTTCAGACAGCTCATCGCTGAGGCTCGTCACCTGGCTGGACAGGGCGGCCAGCTTCACATTGCTCATCAGCACCAGCGCGGCGAACACGCCTACCGCCAGGAAGCCCACCACGGCGAAGAGGGACACCTGTCCCGCCTCCCGCACCCGCACCTTGGGACGGGCGACCGCCCGCTCCCGGGGGCGGACCTGGGGTCTGGGCTGGAGGACCTCCTCCCGCTCCAGCACCCGGGCGGCGCTGCCGTCATAGGCGGTCAGGTCGGGGCCATAGGCGGTCCGTCCGGTGCGATATCTGCGCTCTCTTCTGGCCACGGCTGCTGCCATAGGGGTCACATCCTGTCTCTGGTATGGATTAGAGTTTTTCTGCGACGCGGAGCTTGGCGCTCCGGGCTCTCGGGTTCTCCTCCAGCTCCTGTGGGCCGGAGATGATGGGCTTTCGGTTGACCAGCCGGACCTGGGGCTTCTTGCCGCACACGCACACTGGGAAGTCCGGCGGGCAGGTGCAGCCCCTGGCGAACTCGGCCAGAGTGTTTTTCACGATGCGGTCCTCCAGGGAGTGGAAGGAGATGACGCACAAACGTCCCCCCGGATTCAGCAGGGGCACCGCCTGGCGGAGCACCCGTTCCACCGCCGTCAGCTCGTCGTTGACCGCGATGCGGATGGCCTGGAAGCTGCGCTTGGCCGGGTGCTGCTTCTCCCGCAGGGCCTGGGGCGGCATGGCGGACTTGATGATGTCCACCAGCTCCAGGGTAGTCTCGATAGAAGCTCGTCCCCTGGCCCGGACGATGGCCGCCGCGATGGCGGGGGCATACCGCTCCTCCCCGTACTGGGAGAGGATGCGCCGCAGCTCCTCCTGGGGCCACTCGTTTACCACCGTCCGGGCCGTCAGGGTGTCGTCCCGGTCCATTCGCATGTCCAGGGGCGCGTCGGACAGATAGGAGAATCCCCGGCTGGCGTCGTCCAGCTGGGGGGAGGAGACCCCCAGGTCGAAGAGCATCCCGTCCACCCCGGGCAGGTGCAGAGGGGAGAGCAGGGTCTCCAGGTCGGCGAAGTTGCCGTGGAGGAGCGTCACATGGTCCATCAGCCCCTCCAGCCGCACCGGGGCGGCGGCAAGGGCCGCCTGGTCCCGGTCGATGCAGATGAGCCGCCCGGTGGTGAGCCTCTCCGCGATGGCCCGGCTGTGGCCCGCCCGGCCCAGGGTGCCGTCCACATAGACGCCGCCGGGCCGGATGTTCAGCCCCTCGACGCACTCGGCCAGGAGCACCGGCTTGTGGGTAAATTCCATCTCGCCGCTCACAGTCCCAGGCCGCCCAGGATCTCGTTCATCTTCTCGGGGGTCATCTCTTCCTCTTCCTCCGCCTTCCAGCGCTCCGCGCTCCAGATCTCGGCCCGGTTGTGGACGCCGATGATCACCGCATCCTTCCCGAGGCCGGCGAAGGTGCGCAGCTTCTGGGGGATGACGATGCGGCCCTGGCTGTCGGGCTCGCACTTGGCGGCGTTGGCGAAGAGGGGCCGCATGGCCTTGGACTGGCTCATGGGCATGGAGGCAAAGCGCTCGGTAAAGGTGTCCCAGGTCTCCTGAGGGTAGACGGCCAGGCAGCCGTCCAGGCCCATGGTGACGTAGAGGGTGTCCCCCAGCTCCTTGCGCAGCTGGGCGGGGATGAAGAGCCGGCCCTTGGCGTCCAGGCTGTGTTCATAGGTGCCAGTTGCGCTCAGCACGGTCCTCACTTCCCCACTTTGATGAATTTGGGCTCTACTTTCCCCCACTTTGCCCCACTGTGACTTCTAGTATAAATGTTATGTAACCAAATTGCAATA
>DVHW01000252.1 GCA_018711785.1 Candidatus Galloscillospira excrementavium | reverse complement strand
GGAAGCGCGCCTTGGTACATCCTATTTTATTACCATCACCGGGGATAGGACAAAGGGGTATCGCGCCGTATTGAACCAATAGGGAATGGATTTCTCTGGGATACGGCAAAGCCGGCCGAGCGTCAGACCGCGTGCTGACCGCGCTGGGCAGCAATCAAAAAGACCATTCACCCTCTGTCGTTCTGACAGAGGGTGAATGGTCTTTATCGCTTCGGCCCGGGGGTGCTCCATGTTCTCTGAAATCACGGCGTTTCTCGCGGAAGAAGCGAGGCGTCAGCGGGGGGAGATGCCCTTCAGCAGGGCGGCCACCTCGGCCTCGGTGGCGAGGCCCATAGCTCGCTCCGCCACTGCGTCCGCCCCGGCGGCGGTCCACCCGGCGATGGCCCGGCGGGTGGAGAGGACGGCGGCGGGGGAGACCGAGAACTCGTCCAGCCCGAAGGAGAGGAGCAGGGGGATGAGCCGGGGGTCTGCGGCGGCCTCGCCGCACATGCCCACCGGGATGCCGGCCGCCTTTCCCGCCCGGATGACGGCGCGGAGGGAGCGGAGCACGGCGGGGTCCAGGGGGGAGTAGAGATAGGCCACGTCGGCGTTGCCCCGGTCCACCGCCATGGTGTACTGGGTCAGGTCGTTGGTGCCGATGGAGAAGAAATCGGCCTCCCGGGCCAGCAGGTCGGCGATGAGGGCGGCGGCGGGGGTCTCCACCATGACACCCAGGGGGATATTTTTGTCGTAGGCGATGCCGGAGCGGTCCAGTTCTCCCTTCAGCTCCTCCAAAAGGGCCCGGGCGGCGCGGACCTCGTCCAGGCGGGTCACCAGGGGGAGCATGATCCTCACCTTTCCGAAGGCGGAGGCGCGGAGCAGGGCCCGCAGCTGGGCGCGGAACATCTCTTGGTGGCCCAGGCAGTACCGGATGGCCCGGCAGCCCAGGAAGGGGTTCTCCTCCTGCTTCAGGCCCAGGTAGGGGATGTCCTTGTCGCCCCCCACGTCCAGGGTGCGGATGATGACCTCCCGGCCGGCCAGGCCCTCGGCCACGGTCCGGTAGACCTGGAACTGTTCCTCCTCGGTGGGGAGGGCGGCGCGGTCCAGGAAGAGGAACTCGGTGCGGAAGAGGCCCACCCCCTCGCCGGTGTTCTCCAGCACGGCGGCCAGGTCCCGGTCCGAGCCGATGTTGCAGAAGAGCTGCACCTCCCGGCCGTCGGCGGTGCGGGTGGGCAGGCCCCGGAACTGCTCCAGAGCGGCCCGCTGGGCGGCCAGCTCGGCCTGGCGGGCCCGGTAGGCTTTGAGCTGGCTGGGCTCCGGGTTCTGGAGCACCACCCCCTCGCCCCCGTCCACCACCAGAGTGTCCCCGTTTTTCACCAGAGCGGTGACGCCGGGCACGCTGAGAACGGCGGGCAGGGACATGGTGCGGGCCAGGATGGCCGAGTGGGAGGTGAAGCCCCCCGCCTCGGTGACAATGGCGGCCACGTTCTCCCGGCGGAGGGCGGCGGTCATGGAGGGGGTGAAGTCCCGGGCCACCAGCACCGACCCGGCGGGGACGGCGGAGAGGTCCACCGCCTCCCGCCCCAGCAGCAGGCCCAGCAGGCGGGCGCGCAGGTCCCCCACGTCGCTGGCGCGCTGGCGCATCATCTCGTCGTCCATGGAGGAGAACATATCCACATACATCTGGCAGACCGAGTCCACCGCCCCCTCGGCGCAGCCGCCGGCGTCGATGGCGTCGTTCATCTGGCTCTGCATATAGGGGTCGGAGAGCATCATGACCTGGCCGGAGAGGATCTCGGCCTGCTTCTCCCCCACCTGTTCCCGCATAGTGTCGGCCAGGGCGGAGGTTTTTTGGATGAACGTGTCCACCGCCGCGGCCAGGCGGGCCTTCTCGGCCTCCGGCCCGGCGGGGGTCACATGGCTGTAATCCAGGTCGGGCTCCGCCACCAGCACCGCGGTGCCGATGCCGATGCCCTCGGAAGCGCCGATTCCGTGCAGCATAGTCGTATCCTCCTCTATTTGATGATGGGCGCGCTTACAAAACGGGAGGCCCTCCGGGGACGGCGCCCCGGAGGGCCGGCAGAACCGTTACGCCTCGCCCAGGCCGGACTTCACCAGGCCCGCGGCCTCGGCGAGCATGGCCTGCTCGTCCTCGCCGGTGCACTGGATCTCGATCTCGGCGCCCTGCTTCATGCAGGCGGCCATGACGTTCATGATGCTCTTGCCGTCGATGTTCTTGCCGTTGTAGACGATGTTGATGGCGGACTTGTACTTGGCCATGGCCTGGACGAACAGGCTGGCGGGCCGCATGTGGAAGCCGGCCTTGTTGATGACGGTGACTTTCTCGGAGACCATTGGAGATTCCTCGCTTTCTTGTTTCAAATGACGGGTTCAGGACTTCTTTTTCTTCAGCAGGGCCAGCATCAGCATCCCCACCACCGAGCCGACGGCCAGGGCCACCAGGTACATCAGGGGGTTGCGCAGGACGGGGAAGACGAAGATGCCGCCGTGGGGCGCGGGGGAGGCGCAGCCGAAGAGCATGGACAGGGCGCCGGCCACGGCGGAGCCCATGATGCAGGAGGGGATGACCCGCAGGGGGTCGGAGGCGGCGAAGGGGATGGCCCCCTCGGTGATGAAGCACAGGCCCATGATATAGTTGACCACGCCGTTCTTGCGCTCGTCGGGGGTGAAGCGGTTTTGGAAGAAGGTGCAGGCCAGGGCGATGGCGATGGGGGGCACCATGCCGCCGATCATCACGGCGGCCATGACGGGGGAGAAGCCGTCGGCGGCCAGGGCGATGGTGGCGGTGCCGAAGACGTAGGAGGCCTTGTTGAAGGGCCCGCCCATGTCAATGGCCATCATGCCGGCCACCAGGGCCCCCAGCACCACCGACAGGGCGGGGTTGGAGGACATGGCGGTGAGAGCGTCGGAGATGGCGGAGTTGATGACCCCCATGACGGGGTTGACGACGCTCATCACAAGGCCGATGAACAAAAGGCCGATGACCGGGTAGATGAGCACGGGCTTGATACCCTCCAGGGACTTGGGCAGCCGGTCACAGCCCCGGCGGAGGACCTTCATGAACCAGCCGCCCACAAAGCCGGCCAGCAGGCCGCCCAGGAAGCCGGCGGGGATGATGGGGTAGGTGGGGTCCACGAAGTACTGGAAGGTGGCGCCGGTGGCGGCCATCGAGCCGCCCACGAAGCCCACCATCAGGCCCGGCCGGTCGGCGATGGACTGGGCGATATAGCCGGCCAGAATGGGCACCATGAAGCCAAAGGCGATGTTGCCCACCTTGTTGAAGAAGGCGGGGAGCATCCAGGACGAGCCGAAGGCGGCTGTGCCGGCGGCGCCGGAGTCCAGCAGGAAGGAGAGGGCCATCAGGATGCCGCCGCCGATGACGAAGGGGAGCATGTGGCTCACGCCGTTCATCAGGTGCTTGTAGGCCCGGTGGCCCAGGCCCTCCTGGCTCCCGGCGTCCCCGGCGGGGGCGGAGCCGGCCTCGGCGTGGTAGACGGGGGCCTTGCCGTCCAGAATCTTTTCGATGAGCTCCCGGGGCTTGTTGATGCCGTCGGACACCGGCACCCGGAGCACCGGTTTGCCGTCGAACCGGGCCATCTCCACGTTCTTGTCGGCGGCCACGATGATGCCCTCGCAGGCGGCGATCTCCTCCGGAGTGAGGACGTTCTTGGCCCCGCCGGAGCCGTTGGTCTCGGCCTTCAGGGTCAGGCCCATCTCCCGGCCCGTCTTCTCCAGGGCCTCGGCGGCCATATAGGTGTGGGCGATGCCGGTGGGGCAGGCGGTGACCGCCAGGATCAGGCGGCTGCTGCCCGCCGCCGGGGCCGCAGAGTCTGGCCCCGCAGTGGGCTGGGGCGCCGGCGCGGCGGGAGCGGCCTGTTGGGGAACGATCATAGGCCGGTCATCGGGATACTTCTCCGCCTCGGCCTCACAGAGCGCGGCGCGGAAGGCCTCCGGCGTCTTGGCGGCAAGCAGCGCGGCGCGGAAGCGCTCCCCCATAAGGAGGACCATGAGCCGGGAAAGAATACGCAGATGGAGCTCGCTGTCCCCCTCTGGCGCAGCGATCATAAAGAGCAGCTTGACAGGTCCCCCCTCGGCGGCCCCGTAGTCCACACCAGCTGGGACCGTCATGGCCACCAGACTGGGGCGCTTCACTGCGGCGCTCTTGGCGTGGGGCACGGCGATACCGCTCCCGACGGCGGTGGTGCTCTGTTCCTCCCGGGCCAGAATGTCGGCTCTGTACTGCGCTCGGTCGGTCAGGGCGCCCACCTTATCCTGAAGGGAAACCAGCGCGTCGATGGCCTCTTCCTGCCCGGATACCTGGGCGTCCAGGCGGATGCCGTCGAGTTGGAGCAGGTCCCCTACCCGGGGAAGGTTTGGAGCTTCGGAACAGGGAATCGAAACCGGGGCGGGGGGCACTTCATCCGGATACTTTTCCGCCTCGGCGGCGTCGATGGCGGAGAGGAACTCCGCCGGGCTGCCGGCGGCCAGAAGACTGGCGCGGAAGTCGTCGTCCATGAGCAGGACCATGAGCCGGGAGAGCATCTCCAGGTGTACATCCCCGCCCTCCTTGGGGGCGGCGATCATGAACAGCAGATTGGAAGGCTGTCCGTCCGGAGCGCCGTAATCCACACCGTCCGGCACGGTGATGGCGGCCAGGCCGGGGCGGGAGACCGCGGTACTTTTGGCGTGGGGCACGGCGATGCCGCTGCCGATGGCGGTGGTGCTCTGCTCCTCCCGGGCCAGAATATCGGATTTGTACTGTGCCGGGTCGGTCAGGTTGCCCGACTGGTCCTGGAGGGACACCAGCAGGTCGATGGCGGCGGACTTGCCATCCGCCCGGACCCCCAGGCGGATGCCCTCCGGCTTGAGCAGATCGGTGATGCGCATAACTCTCATCCTTTCTCTGTATGGCGTATGATAAACCTCTCTCAGAGGGTGTGCAGGACCTGTTGGATCTCCGCCCCGGTGGCCAGGGTGGGGGAGAAGGCGGTGGCGCCGCCGGCGGCGGTGCCCAGCTTCAGGGCCCAGGCCCAGTCGCCCTTCTCCTGCCAGCCGGCCAGAAAACCGGCCACCATGGAGTCCCCTGCGCCCACCGAGTTGACCAGCTCCCCCCTGGCCACGTCCTGGTGGAAGGATGGCCCGTCCTCGGTCACCAGCAGGGCACCGGAGCCCCCCATGGAGACCAGGACATTGCGGGCCCCCCGCTCCTGAAGGCTGTGGGCGCAGCGGGCGATGGCCTCGGTGTCGTCGGGGGAGAGGACCGTGCCGCAAAGCTCCCCCAGCTCATCGTGGTTGGGCTTGATGAGGAAGGGGTGGTAGGGCAGGACGTTTGCCAGCAGCGGCCCAGCGGCATCCACCACAAAGCGGATGTCCCGCCCCTGGAGCCGGGCCAGGATGCGCTCGTAGATGTCGGCGGGGAGGCTCCTGGGGATGGAGCCGGAGATCACCAGGGTGTCTCCGGCGGCCAGGCAGTCCAGTTTGGCGAACAGAGCCTCCAGGGAGCTGTGGTCGATGTCCGGCCCCTGGCCGTTGATCTCGGTCTCCCCCCGGAACTTGATCTTGACGTTGATGCGGCTCATGCCGGCGGGGAGGCGGATGAAGTCGGTCCGCACCCCCAGCTCCCGCAGCCGGGCGCCGATGGCGTCCCCGGTGAAGCCGGCCAGGAAGCCCAGGGCCACCGACTCCACCCCCAGCTCCCGCAGGACCAGGGAGACATTGATGCCCTTGCCGCCGCAGGAGAGCTCCTCCCGGGCGGTGCGGTTGGTGGCCCCGTGCTCAAAGCGGTCCAGATAGACGGCGTAGTCCAGGGCGGGGTTAAAAGTGACGGTATAGATCACGGGCGGGACACCTCCTTGATGACGGTGAAGGACCGGTAGCTCTCATCGGGCAGGCGGTCGGTGATGACGCAGGCCTTCTCCAGCGGGGCAAAGGTCACCGAGGAGACCACGCCGAACTTGCTGTGGTCGGCCAGGGCGTAGCAGAGGTAGGAGCGGCGCACCACCTCGGCCTTGACCACCGCCTCCTCGGTGTCCGGGGTGGTGAGCCCGGCCTCGGGAGTGATGCCGTTGACCCCCATGAAGCACTTGGTGAAGTGGTAGCGCCCCAGGTCCTGGACCGCCTGGGCTCCCACCACCGCCTCGGTCACTGTCTTGTACTGCCCGCCCACCATGGACACGCGGAGTCCCCGGCGGGCCAGCTTCTGCACGTGGGGGAAGCCGTTGGTGATGAAGGTGGCGGCGCAGGAGTCGGGGAGGAAGTCGATCATCCGCTCGGTGGTGGTGCCGGCGTCGAGAAACACGAAGTCGTCCCCTGACACCAGGGTGGCGGCGTACCGGGCGACGGCCTCCTTCTCCGCAACAAATCGGGCGGACTTGGTGGGCACGTCCTCCTCGGCGGCGGTGAACACCCCGGACAGGGCGGTGGCGCCGCCGTGGACCTTGTTGAGGCGGCCCAGGTCGGCCAGGGCGTTCAGGTCCCGGCGGACCGTGGCCTCCGAGGCCCCCAGCAGCTCGGTGAGCTCGGCGACGGTGACCGCCTTTTTCTCCGCCAGCCGGCTCAGGATCTTAGCATAGCGCTCCTCTGTCAGCATCCGGCGTTCCCTCCTGTTGCTTTCTGGGCCCAGTATAGCAGGGGCGGGCAAACTTGTCAAGCATTTTCGATCAAATAAATTCAATAACAATCAGGATTGTGATTGGTTTTGAATGACACTGGAGATACCCTTTGGAAATCTTAGCATTGCTCTGTGGGGCCGATCTTATCCGGGGCGGAGCACATGCCGGGGGAGAGCGCCTCTGCGGTCCGCCTTGTGTGATGATAAAAATGGAAGGTTTTTCTGTAAAACGGAATGGCCGAACCTTGAAAAGGGACGGCCCGCCGTGCTATAATGGCGGAAAACGAGAGGGGGTCGGAGTGTATGGGACAGAAGGCGGTCCTGCTGCTGATCGCGGCGGCGGCCCTGATGGGGTTTCTCCTGCCGGCGCCGGCCAACCGCCTCGCGGCGCTGGTGATCCTGGCGCCCACGGTGATATACCTGACCGCGGATATCATGAGGAACGGGAACCAATGGAAGAAATGATCCCCGGAGACGGGAGAGAACAGGAGGAGACGGCATGAGACTGTGCAGAGTGGAGCGAAACGGAGCGGTGTGCTACGGCATCCTGGAGGGGGACCGGGTGAAGCGCCTGGAGGGCGCGCCCTTTGACGGCATCCGGCGCAGCGGGGAGTCCTTCCCCCTGGCCGAGGCGCGCCTGCTGGCTCCGACGGAGCCCAGCAAGGTGGTCTGCGTGGGCAAAAACTACCTGGACCACGCCAAGGAGTTTGACAGCGAGGTGCCCCAGGAGCCCCTCATCTTCCTCAAGCCCTCCACGGCTGTCATCGGCCCCGAGGAGGCGGTGGAGTACCCCTCCTTCGGCACCCGGGTGGACTTCGAGGGCGAGCTGGGCCTGGTCATCGGCAAGCGGTGCCGGAACGTGAAGGCGGAGGACTTCGCCGGCGTGGTGCTGGGGTACACCTGCGTCAACGACGTCACCGAGCGGGATATTCAGATGAAAGACGGCCAGTGGACCCGGGGGAAGGGGTTTGACACCTTCTGCCCCATCGGCCCATGGATCGAGACCGAGCTGGAGGCGTCCGACCTGGCCATCGAGACCCGGCTCAACGGGGAGGTGCGGCAGCACAGCCGGACCTCCAAGCTGATCTTCTCCCTGGGGCGCATCGTGGAGCACGTCACCGCCTTCATGACCCTGCTGCCCGGGGACGTCATCGCCACCGGCACGCCCGAGGGCGTGGGCCCCATGCAGCGGGGGGATACGGTGGAGGTGGAACTCCAGGGCATCGGCGTCCTGCGCAGCTACATCCGCTGAGAAAAGAGTATAAGGAGCGCCCGGCGGCCATTGGCCGCCGGGCGCTCCGGATTTTTAGGGGTCGGTCTCCATACCGAGGGCGTGAATCACATGCTTGAGGTGGAGCTCCATGGCGGCTCTGGCGGACAGCTCATCCCGAAGGCGGAAGGACTCCACCAGCAGCTCGTTGTCCCGGAGGACCGTGTCCGACAGAGAGCGGATATTTCGTCCCATCAGCTCGCAGCCCTCGGAAAAGGCCCGGTTGAGGATGGGCAGCAGGTTGGAGAGAAACTCGTTGTGGCAGGCGGCCACGATGGCGGCGTGAAAGCGCTCGTCGGCCTCGGGCCAGTTCTCCCCGGCGGCCGCCATCCGGGCCACCTCATCGGCCCGGCGGGCGATCTCCTCCAGCTCGTCCGGACTAGCGCGCCGGCAGGCAAGGACGGAGACCTGGGGCTCGAACATGAGCCGGACTTCGAAAAGATCCCGGACCCGGACCCGGCTGCGCTGGAGGGCGGCGAAGTCACACCCCAGCGGTGGGCGCTCCGACGAGAGGATATAGGTGCCCTTGCCCCGCCGGATCTCCAGCACCCCCTGGGCCACCAGGGCGCGGATGGCCTCCCGCAGGGTGGTGCGGCTGACCCCGAAGCGGAGGGAGAGGTCGTTTTCGTTGGGGAGCTTGTCCCCGGCGCACAGCCCCGGCGTGCCGGTGATCAGCTCATAGAGGGCGTCCGCGGTGCGCTCAGACAGACTCTTTTCAGCCATGAGAAGTCCTCCATCACGATTCATCTGTCTATATTATAGGGAAAACAGGCCTGAAATGCAAGAGGTCATACAATTTGAGATTGACATATGATGTATGATATTATAGAATGACATCATACAATACGAGGCAGACGAACCGGAGGGGGCGGGCAGAGATGGAACCATGGGACAGGCGGCTGACAGTCCTCGCCGGCCACTACGGCAGCGGAAAGACCGAGCTGGCCGTCAACCTGGCCTGTGCCATCGGGGATACGGGCCGGCGCTGCGCCCTGTGTGACCTGGATGTGGTGAACCCCTACTTCCGCGCCCGGGAGCGGGAGGCGGAGCTGTCCCGCCACGGGGTGCATCTGGTGGCGTCCCGGCTCCAGGGCCCGGAGGCCGATGTGCCCGCCCTGCCGGCGGAGATCTACGGGGTCCTCCAGGACCGGACACAGTGGGGGGTGGTGGACCTGGGCGGAGACGGCGCCGGGGCCAGGGCCCTGGCCCGGTTCGCCGGCGAGATCGACCCCAGGGAGGCCCAAGTCCTCTTCGTCCTCAACGCCAACCGGCCGGAGACCAGGACCGTGGAGCGGGCGGCGGCCAGCCTGGATCAGATCCGGCGGGTGCTGGGGCTGGAGTTCACGGGCATCGTGAACAACACCCACCTGTGCGGAGAGACCAGGGCGGAGGACATCCTCCGGGGCGCGGCGCTTGCGCAGGCGCTGTCCGGGCGGACGGGGCTCCCGGTGTGCTGGCATGCGGCCCGGCGGGACCTGGCGGAGAAGGTGACGGCATTGGGGGCGGTGCTCCCCATCCGGATCTATATGAGGAAACCGTGGGAGGTGGAGGACTATGACGGCGAAGGTGACCATTGACCAGGAGATCTGCAAGGGCTGCGGGCTGTGCGTCCCGGCGTGCCCCAGGCACATCGTGGCGCTGGAGGCGGACCGGGTAAACTCTGTGGGGTATCACACGGCGGCGGTGACCGACCTGGCGCAGTGCATCGCCTGCGGGAGCTGCGCGCGGATGTGTCCCGACTCGGCCATCACCGTGGAGCGAGATTAAGGGGGGGAGAAGGGATGAAAAAAGAGCTCTGGAAGGGCAACGAGGCGGTGGCCCAGGCGGCCATCAACGCGGGGTGCCGGTACTTTTTCGGCTACCCCATCACGCCGCAGAACGAGATCCCGGAGTACATGGCGGCCCACCTGCCCGAGGTGGGCGGCTGCTTTCTCCAGTCGGAATCCGAGGTGGCGGCCATCAACATGGTCTACGGCGCGGCCGGGGCGGGGGCCCGGGTCATGACCTCGTCCTCCTCTCCCGGCATCAGCCTCAAGCAGGAGGGCATCACCTATCTGGTGGGCTCGGAGCTGCCGGCGGTCATCGTCAACGCCATGCGGGGCGGCCCGGGGCTGGGGACCATCCAGCCGGCCCAGGGGGACTACTTCCAGGCCACCCGGGGCGGGGGAAACGGGGACTACCGCACCGTGGTGCTGGCCCCCAGCAGCGTGCAGGAGGCGGCCGACCTGACGGCGGAGGCCTTTGACATCGCCGACCAGTACCGCAACCCCGTCCTGGTGCTGATGGACGGGATGATCGGCCAGATGATGGAGGCCATGACCTGGCGGCCCCTCCCGCGGCGGGAGCTGCCGCCCAAGACCTGGGCCACCACGGGCACCGGGGGCCGGCGGGAGAAGAACATCATCAACTCCTGGCGCAGCAGCGGCGCGCTTCTGGAGGAGCACAACCTCCATCTTGCGGAGAAATGGCGGGCCATGGAGGCCCGGGAGGTCCGCTGGGAGGAGCGGGGCGCCGAGGGGGCGCAGCTGCTCTTTGTGGCCTACGGCACCACCGCCCGGCTGGTGGCGGGCGCCATGGAGCAGCTGGAGGCCCGAGGGGTCCGCTGCGCTCTCCTGCGGCCCATCTCCCTGTGGCCCTATCCCGCGGCGCGGCTGCGGGCGCTGGCGGAACAGCCCTCGGTCCGGGCGGTGTTTGCCGTGGAGCTGAGCCTGGGCCAGATGGTGGAGGACGTGCGCCTGGCGGTGGAGGGGGTCAAGCCGGTGGGCTTTTTCGGCCGGGCTGGCGGGGCTATCCCCACGCCCCGGGAGATTGCAGAGCACGCCCTGGATTTTTTGGAAGGGAGATGAGCAGCGTGTCCGTCGTCTATGCCAAATCCCTGGGGCTCACCGACAAGCCCATGCACTACTGCCCCGGCTGCACCCACGGGCTGGTCCACAAGCTGGTGGCCGAGTGCCTGGTGGAGCTGGGAGAGCTGGAGAACACCGTGGGCGTGGCCCCGGTGGGCTGTGCCGGCTATGCCTACGACTACTTCAACTGCGACATGCAGCAGGCCGCCCACGGCCGGGCCCCGGCGGTGGCCACCGGCATCAAGCGGGTGCTGCCGGACCGGACGGTCTTTACCTACCAGGGGGACGGAGACCTGGCCGCCATCGGCACGGCGGAGATCGTCCACGCCGCCATGCGGGGGGAGAAGATCACCACTATTTTTATCAACAACGCCATCTACGGCATGACAGGGGGGCAGATGGCCCCCACCACGCTGGTGGGACAGCGGGCCACCACGGCGCCCCAGGGCCGGGACCCGGGCCACTACGGCTATCCCATCCGCATGGCCGAGCTCTTGTCCACGCTGGACGGCACCGCCTATGCCGAGCGGGTTACCGTGGTGGACCTGCCCCACCTCAACCGGGCCAAGCAGGCCATCAAGAAGGCCTTTACCCTCCAGCGAGAGGGGGCGGGCTTCACCTTTGTGGAGGTGCTCTCCATCTGCCCCACCAACTGGGGCATGGCCCCCCTCCAGGCGGTGGACTGGCTGAGGGAGCATATGATCCCCTACTATCCGCTGGGGGTCGTCAAGGACAGTTCGAAAGGGGGAGAGCGGGCATGACCCACGAACTGCTGGCCGCGGGGTTCGGCGGCCAGGGCGTCATGGCCATCGGCAAGCTGATCGCCGAGGCCGCCGTGGCCCAGGGCATGAACGCCACCTGGCTGCCCACCTATGGGGCCGAGGTGCGGGGCGGCGTGGCCAACTGCTGCTGTGTCCTGACCGAGGGGGAGGTGGTCTCCCCGGTGGTGGTGGAGCCGAACGAGCTCATCCTCATGAACGAGCCCTCCTTCCACAAGTATCTCCCCATGGCCGCCCCAGGCGCCCTGGTGCTGGTGAACAGCTCCATCGTGTCCGAGCGGGTGGAGGGGGACCGGCGGGCGGTCTATGTGCCCTGTGTCGCCATTGCCGACGAGCTGGGGAGCGCAAAGACCGCCAATATGGCCATGGTAGGGGCCTATGCCGCTGCCACGGGCTACCTGAAGGAGGAGACGCTGGAGGAGCTGCTGCGCGGAATGTTCACCGGGCCCAAGGCGGCGCTGGTGGAGCGCAACATGCAGGCGATGCGCCGGGGCGCGGAATGTGTGGTGCGGGGATGAGCGGCTGGAGAGCGTGGTACCGTGCCCACCTGTGCACGGCGGAAGAGGCGGTGGCCCACATCCCGGACGGGGCCTATGTGTCCACCGACCACGCGGCGGCGGAGCCCAGGGCCCTGCTCCGGGCCCTGGTGGTCCTGGCGGGGGAGCGGAAGGACATCACCCTGGCCAGTATGCTCTGCATGGGGGAGATGCCCTACTGTGCCCCCGGGCTGGAGGGGCATCTCCACTATGAGACCTGGTTTGCCTGCGGCGGGAGCCGGGAGGCAGTGAACTGCGGCCGGGCCGATTTCATCCCTTCCTACTACTCCCGGATCCCCGAACTCATCGAAGAGAGACCGCCCGACGTGGTCCTGCTGTCCCTGTCCCGGCCCGATGAGGAGGGGCGGTGCAGCCTGGGGCTCACCGCGGATTTCCAGCTGGAGGCGGCCCGGGCGGCAAAGGTGGTCATCGCCCAGGTAAACGACCAGATGCCCTTTGTGTATGGGAACTGCCTGGTGCCGGTGACCGAGCTGGACTATATCGTAGAGGTCTCCGAGCCCATTCCGGAGCTGCCCCGGCCCCAAATCGGCGCGGTGGAGCGGGCCATCGGCCGCCACTGCGCCGCCCTCATCCGGGATGGAGACACCCTCCAGCTGGGGATCGGGGCCATCCCCGACGCCCTGCTGGGAGAGCTGCGGGACAAGCGGGACCTGGGGGTCCACTCCGAGATGATCTCCGACGGGGTCATGGAGCTGATGGAGGTCGGCGTCATCAACAACCGGCGAAAGACCCTCCACCCGGGGGTGAGCGTGGGCACCTTCCTCATGGGGACCCGGCGGTTTTATGACTTTGTGGACCACAACCCGGCGGTGGAGCTCCACCCGGTGGCCCACACCAACGACCCCCGGGTGGCCGCACAGAACGACAATCTGGTGGCCATCAACTCGGCCCTCCAGGTGGACCTCTACGGCCAGGTGGCCGCCGAGGCGGTGGGAGCGCGGCAGTTCTCCGGCGTGGGGGGCCAGGTGGACTTCTTCCGGGGCGCGGCCATGAGCCGGGGCGGTCGGAGCATCCTCGCCCTGCCCTCCACGGCGGGGCGGGGGAAGCTCTCCCGCATCGTGGTCCATCTGGACCCGGGCTCCATCGTCACCTCCACCCGGAACGACGTGGACTATGTGGTCACCGAGTACGGCGCGGCCCGCCTGCGGGGAAAGAGCGTCCGGGAGCGGGCCGAAGCTCTGATCTCGATCGCCCATCCGGACTTCCGGGACACACTCCGGCAGGACTGGGCAGAACAGCGCCGTATTCTTGCAGGCGGGCTGATTTAAGGGAAGAGGGACAACGGATCGCTATTTTTGTATAAAATGAAGCGATGAATTGCAAAAACCGGCGTTGCAATCCCCGCCCGTCTTTGCTACTATTAGGACAGGAGCGGAAATAGATTTCGTTTCCGCGGGGGAGGAAGACCATGAGAGAAGCCGGTATATCCAATCAGAAATATCTCAATCAGTCCATTGTAAAGGCGGCCGCGGTGCTGGATCTCTTTACGCTGGAGCAATACGAGCTGGGCATCAGTACGATCGCCGCCCAACTGGATATGCCGGTGAGCACCACCCACCGCATCCTCAACACCCTGGAGAGCGTGGGATACATCAGCCAGAATGCGGAAAACGGGAAGTACCGCCTGGGGCTCAAGTGCTTTGTCCTGGGAAACCGGGTGCGGCTGTACAACGAGCTGGCCTCGGTGGCCAAGCCGTACCTGACCGAGCTCTCCCAGCGCTATAATGAGACCACGAACCTCTCGGTGGGCACGGGGACAGACGAGATCCTGTGTATTTCCAAGATCAACGCAAACCGCAGCTTCTTTGCCACGCCGAACGTGGGCGGCACCCGGAAGATCCAGATCACCGCCTGCGGCAAGTGTATCCTGGCCTTTCAGACCCCCACGGAGCAGAAGCACATCATCTCGCAGATCAAGTTCGAGCGCTTCACGCCGAACACCATTGTCACAGAGCAGCAGCTGCGGGAACAGCTGGAGGTCATTCGGCGGGATGGCTATGCCATGGAGAACGAGGAGGGGGAGATGGGGCTGTTCTGCTGCGGTGCGCCGGTCTTCTCCGGACGGGGAGATGTCTGCTCCGGCGCGGTGAGCATCTCCATGCCGGTCAACCGGGTGCCGGCTTCCCTTGATATCCTGATCGCGGACGTGAAAAATACCGCCCGACAGATTTCCCGGGAACTGGGATACATCGAGATGTGATCCGCTTGGAACGGACGGACCCATCAATAAGACAATAAAAACACGGCGGATGGCCTGTTTAGAACCATCCGCCGTGTTTTGCTGTCAGCCCTTCTGCGCGCGGAGAGAGACGTCGCCCAGAGGCCCGAAGCGGACAAAGACATGGTCGCCGGGGCGGAAATCAAACACGGGGGTGAAGGCACCGGAGAGGATCAGCTCGCCGGCCTGCAGGGGAGAGCCATACTGCTTCATCTTATTGGCCAGCCAGACCACGGAATTGACCGGATTGCTGGCCATGACGGCGGCGCCGCAGCCGGTGAACATGAGTTCGCCGTTGCGGAAGGAGGCCATGGGGACCATGGCCAGGTCCAGGTCATTGATGGGCACCAGGCGGTTTCCGCCGGTGACCACCCGGGCATAGGAGGCGCTGTCAGAGACGGTGTCCTGGATCTTGATGCGCCAGTCCTGGATGCGGCTGTCCACGATCTCCAGCGCGGGCATGACGCCGGCGGTGGCGTCGATGACGTCCCAGGCGGTGATGTAGTCCTTGTCCAGGTCCTTTTTCAGCACAAAGACGATCTCGGCCTCGATGCGGGGGCAGATCATCTTGCTGACGTCGATGCACTCGCCGTCCTTGACCACGCCGGCGTTGGTCATGATGCCGTAGTCCGGCTCCTGCACGCCGACCTGGTCCCGGATGCCCTGGCTGGTCAGGCCGATCTTCTTGCCGATGACCACCTCGCCCCGGGCCACCTTCTTGTCGATGACGGCTTTCTGGACGGCGTAGGCGTCGTCAATGGTCATCTCCGGGTAGCGGTCGGTCAGCGGGGGGATGGGAGTGGCGGTGTCCTCTGCCTGGAGCAGCTCATTGGCCAGGGCCTGGATCAGTTCTTGGTTCATCATCAATACCTCCATTATCTCAGATTTTGTCCACAGGGGAACCGATGCTTTGATTCTACCGGACTTTGCGG
>DVHW01000251.1 GCA_018711785.1 Candidatus Galloscillospira excrementavium | reverse complement strand
GGGTGGTGATCTCCAGGAAGCCGTGGTCCAGCATGGCCTTGCGCAGGGCGGAGACCACCTGGCAGCGGAGGATGATGTTATTCTTTACCGCCGGGTTGCGCAGGTCCAGGTAGCGGTACTTCAGGCGGGCGGACTCGTCGGCCTCCCGGCTGCGATTGATGGGGAAGGGCAGCTCATTGTGGCGGCAGCGGCCCAGCACCTCGATGGCGGTGGGGACCACCTCGATGTCGCCGGTGGGCAGCTTGGGGTTTTTGGAGTCCCGCTCCCGCACCACGCCGGTCACCTGGATGGCCGACTCCTTGTTCAGGGGCTTGACGGCGTTCCACATCTCCTCGGTCTCCACCACCACCTGGGTCACGCCGTAGAAGTCCCGCAGCACCAGGAAGGCGAAGTTCTGCCCCACCTCCCGCACGTTCTCCAGGAAGCCCGCCAGGGTGACGGTCTCCCCCACGTGCTCCGCTCGCAGCTCCCCGCAGGTGTGGGTGCGGTAGGCGGTCTTATTCTGCTCCATAACATCAGCTCCAATTAGTAGTAATCAAAGGGAAAAATACAATACGTTTTCAAATTTGCGGCCGGAAAGGGGATCGTCCGCGGCCGCTTACGCCCCGGCCAGCAGGTTCTCCAGCAGGGCGTGGGAGTAGGGCTCCTCAACAGGCAGGGTGACCCCCAGGTTATCCAGGGTCAGGGCCGAGCCGTCGGCGGCGCAGAACCACACGTCCAGCCCCTCCGGGTCCACGGGGGAGAAGGCACACTGGAGGGTGCGCTTCACACCGTCCAGCAGGGTGAAGGCCAGCTCCTCGGCGCCGTAGACGTGGAAGGCCTCCACCTGGGGGTCCGGGGGGCCCACATAGAGGGCGCTGGTGTCGGCAAAGGCCACGGTGACGCCGCTCCGGCCCACGGTGATGTCGGCAGTGTCCAGGTTCCAGCCGGTGAGGGCGCTCATCTCAGCGAGCAGGGCGCGGACCACCTGGGCGCTCTCCTCCGCCGGGTCCAGGGTGATGGCCTCAGTGGGGTAGACGGTGAAGTCCCCCTCGGTGCCCACATAGAGGCCGTAGACCGTCCCGGCCTCCGTCAGGTCCAGCAGGCGGCTGTAAAAGACCTGCAGGTCCAGGTTCCGGTAGGCGTCGGTGCCCTGGGCGGAGGTAACGCCCAGGCGGGAGATAGCCTCGTCCTTCACATAGTTGAGGAAGGTCTCCTCCCCGTAGGTGTTATACCAGTTGAACTCCATGCCCGCCTCGGCGCAGGCGGCCTCCAGCTCCTCAATGAGGGTCTGGGCCAGGGTCAGGTACTCCTGGGCGGTGACGGTTCGGTCCCCCTGGAAAAAGGCCTCCCCGGGCAGGACCCCGGCGGCCTGGCAGACCAGGGGCAGGGGGGTTGGGATGAAGCTGCGGTTGCGCAGGGCGGGGCGGATGATGCGGGAGGTCATCACCGCCGCGTCGGCCCGGCGGAGGGTGTTGTCCCCGTGAAAGGAGCCGTAGCTGTCGGTGCCGGTGAGGATGCCCGCCTGGTAGAAGCGGAGGATGGCGGCGTCGTCGGTGTCCGGCAGGACATAGACGGCGTTCACCGGGGTGAGCAGGTCCTCCCCCACCACCAGGGACATGAGGCCGAAGAACTGGGCCCGGGTGATGGGCTCATCGGGGAAGGACAGGCAGGAGAGCAGGTCCACCCGGCCGGCGGAGCGGGAGAGCTCCTCGCCGATGGCGATGGCCCCGGCATACCAGGGGGCCCCGGCGGGGTTCTCCAGCTCGCCGTCGCCGCCGTTCAGGATATCCCGGATGCGGGCGGCCAGGGTGGTGGCCTGGGCCACGGTCATGGTGGACTCGGGGGAGAAGGTGTCCACGGCGGTGCCGGAGAGCAGGCCGGTCTCATAGCAGACCTGGGCCGCGTCGGCGTACCAGGTGCCGTCGGCCACGTCGGAATAGCCGGGATACTCCCGGATGGCGGGGAAGAGGTCCTCCACCCCGGCGGCCAGGGCGGTGCCCGCCAGGCCCAGGGAGAGGGAGAGGGTAAGGAGCAGGGCGATACATTTGGATTTCATAGTGTTCCTCCCAATCAGTCAAGTGGTGTCGCGGTGTTTCGCGCCCTCTTTGGACGAAAGCGGCGGCGGAAGGTTCCCCGGCGGGGCGTGAGCTCACGCCTGGGGCCTGTCCAGGTGGTATTTCTCGGCGTAGTGCTCCCGGTCCAGGATGGGGGCGGGGGCGCTGCGGCGGGCCTCGGCCACCCGGCGGGCGACATACTCCGCCGCCTGGGCGGCGGGGAGGGTGACCTGCTTGTAGATCCCCTTGGCCTCCAGGCCGGCCTTCTCCTCCTCCGTCAGGTCGTCGGCGAGGAGCAGGTCCTTCACCGTCACCGTGCCGGCGCTCACCTCGTCCTCCCCCAAAAAGGCGGCGAAGGGGATGGAGAGGCGGCTGGCGTAGGTCAGCTTCTGCTTGAACTTCTTCTGCTCGCCGTGGAGCTGGGCCCGCACCCCCCTCTCCCGCAGGGCGGTGGCGAAGGAGATGGCGGCGGACAGGTCCTCGGTCATGGGCAGGATGAGCACGTCCGCCGGCGCGGTGGAGAGGGCGGGGCTGAGCATCTTCTGCTCCTGGAGCACATAGAACAGCCGGGTGAGACCGATGGAGATACCGACTCCGGGGAGTTGTTTTTCGGTATAATATTCC
>DVHW01000250.1 GCA_018711785.1 Candidatus Galloscillospira excrementavium | reverse complement strand
GGCTTCACATATTCCCGGGTGGAGGGGTTGGCTACACACTCGTCAAAGGCCATGGCCACGTCGCTGCCCAGGTTGGACTGGATGCGCATGGACTCCTCCGGGCCCATGAAGATGCGCCGCCCGTCGATGTGGGAGGCAAAGGTGACCCCCTCCTCGGTGATCTTCCGCAGGCCGGAGAGGGAGAACACCTGGAATCCCCCCGAGTCGGTGAGGATGGGCCCGTCCCAGTCCATGAACTTGTGGAGCCCCCCCATGGCCCGGACCACGTCGTCCCCCGGCCGCAGGTGGAGGTGGTAGGTGTTGGACAGCTCGATCTGGCACCCCACCTCCCTCAGGTCGTGGGCCGAGACCGCGCCCTTGATGGCCCCCTGGGTGCCCACGTTCATGAACACCGGGGTCTGGGCTGTCCCGTGGGGGCAGGAAAAAACACCGCGCCGGGCGCGGCCCTCGGTTTTGATGACTTCAAACATGAATCTGCTCCTCGTTTTTGGTGTCCCGGAAGAAGGCCTTCAGCGCCGCCTTCCGCTCCGGGGGCAGCAGGGACTTGCGCACGCCCGCCTCCGCGCCCGCCAGTGCCTCCAGCTGGTGGAGGCAGGCCCCGGGGTCCACCCGGGCGCGGATCTGCCGCCAGGCCTCCTCCGCGCCGGCCTCCCGCAGCTGTTCCGGCGTTTCAATGCCGACTTTTCTCAGTTTTTCCGCCAGGACTGGGCCGATATTGGGCAGCCGGGTCAAAGGGTCCACAGCAGGCACCTCTTTCTCAGTAGATAAACATGGCGTCCCCAAAGGAGAAAAAGCGGTATTTTTTCTCCACCGCCTCCCGGTAGGCCGCCAGGATATGCTCCCGGCCCGCCAGGGCCGAGACCAGCATCACCAGAGTGGACTCGGGCAGGTGGAAGTTTGTAATAAGGCAGTCCATAACCTTGAAGCGGTAGCCGGGGTAGATAAAAATACTGGTCCAGCCGGCGCTCTCCTTCAGGGTGCCGTCCTCGGCCGCCCAGCTCTCGATGGTGCGGCAGGAGGTGGTGCCCACACAGATGACCCGCCCCCCTTCCCGCCGGGTCCGGTTGATGGTCTCGGCGGTCTCAGCGGAGATGGTGCAGTACTCGGCGTGCATCTCGTGGTCGGTGATCTCCTCCTCCTTCACCGGGCGGAAGGTGCCGAGGCCCACATGAAGGGTCACATAGGCCAGGCGCACCCCCATGGCCTCGATCTGCGAGAGCAGCTCCTTGGTGAAGTGAAGCCCCGCCGTGGGGGCGGCCGCCGACCCCACCTCCTTGGAGTAGACGGTCTGGTACCGCTCCGGGTCGCTGAGCTCAGTCTTGATATAGGGGGGCAGGGGCATCTTCCCCAGCCGCTCCAGGGTCTCCAGGAAGATGCCCTCGTAGTCGAAGCGGACCAGGCGGTTGCCGCCCTCCACTTCCTCCACCACCTGGGCGGTGAGGGCGCCGTCCCCAAAGGAGATCCTGGTCCCCGGGCGCATCTTCCTCCCCGGGCGGACCAGGCACTCCCAGGTCTTGTCCCCCTTATCGGTGAGGAGCAGCACCTCGCAGGCCCCGCCGCCGGGGAGCCGGTGGCCGATGAGCCGGGCGGGCAGGACCCTGGAGTCATTGAGCACCAGGCAGTCCCCAGGCCGCAGCAGCTTGGTCAGGTCGTAGAAGTGCAGGTCCTGGGTCTCTCCGGTCTCCTTGTTCAGGGTGAGCAGCCGTGAGGCGTCCCGCCGGTCCAGGGGGGTCTGCGCAATGAGCTCCGGGGGAAGGTCATAGTAAAAATCCGAGGTTTTCATCTATCTGACGTCCACTCCAGTGTAGTAGAATTTCAGGATCTCATCATAAGTATAGCCCAGCTTGGCCATGGCATAAGCCCCCCACTGGCTCATGCCGATGTTGTGGCCCCAGCCGCTGCCGCTGACCGTGTAGGTGTCGCTGGAGGTGACTGTGGCAATCTGCTCGGTCCCGGAGCCTGTGATGACATAGGGCGCGCCGGAGATGACGCTCGTGGTGCCGTCAGCGCCGATGGCGTAAAGGCCGGACAGGCTGGACACCGGGTTGTCCGAGCTGTCGATGTAGTAGCTTCCCCCGCCGGAGATGGTGAAGCGGATGGAGCGCACCCCCAGGAAGGAGCTGACGTTGCTGCCGTAGAAGGTCCAGCTCTCCCCGTTCTCGTCAGTGAGCGTGATGGAGCGGACATTGCCCAGCGGTGTGAACTCCGACACATAGAAGCTGACGATCTGGCCGCAGTTGCGGCCGGAGTCGTGCATCATCTCGGTCAGCTCGTCGGCGGTGAAGGTGTAGGTCCAGTAGTACTGGGGGATCTGGTCGGCCACCGTGGCCTCATAGGGGTCCACTACCCCGGAAAGGTAGGGCAGGTTGGAGTTGGAGTTCCACACGTTGCGCACGTCCTCTGTGGCACCGCCGTCGCTGGAGGAGTAGTAGGTCTCGGCCAATGCGCCATCGTACCAGACGCATATCCCGGCGGTCTCCTCTGCGGCGGCGGTGGTGTTGTCCCCGATCTGCCCGGCGCCGGGATAGGCCTGGCAGTGGACAGTGGAGCACAGGTCAAAGCCATCCGAGGAGTGGCGGTTGATGCGCATGGCGTAGGTCCTGGCGCAGCAGGCCTGGGCCTTCAGTGCCTCCAGGGGCCAGGAGTCGCTCATCTCCTGGGAGATGACGCAGTTCACGTAATCCTCCAGGTTGAGGATATTGACCACGGTCAGGTTCCCGCCGCTGCGCCGTTCAAACTGGAAGCCGCCGAAATACTTTCTCCCCTTGAACCAGGTGAGGGTCTCCACCGAGTCGTCCAGCCCGGGCAGCACGCCGAGGGCCAGGTCGCTGCCGCCGTCGAACTGGAAGATCACCTCGCTGGTCCCGGTCTTGACCACGGACACCCCGCTGGTGCTGGTGCCCAGGATCTCCGTACCCTCGATGCCCAGGGCCGCCTGGGCCGCCTGAGCGGAGGCAGAGTCCAGGTAGGCCCCCACCCGCACATAGTAGGTCCCCTGGATCCAGGCGGGGAAGGCCCCCGCCACGCCGGATGCGGCGGCCGCCGCCGTCGCCTCGTCATAGGTGGCGTAGGAGCCGGGGAGCTGGATGTGGTAACAGCCCACGGCGATGTCGGTGACCGCGGTGTCCGTATACCCGCCGAAGCCGTCGCTGAGCATGGAGCTGTAATAGACATTCTGGGTCTTGACCACCGAGATGCCGGTCTCGGCGGTGGTGGCCAGGGTCTGGAAGTTCCGGTCATCGTCGTAATAGCCCAGGCGGTAGCCCGTCCCGGTGCTGTTGAGCAGGTTGGCCCCCGCAAGGGCGTCGGAGCCGTAGTAGAGGCCGATGCGGATGTTCTGGCTCTCCGGCACCGTGACCGCCCCTGCGGACAGCCCGGACAGCAGGAGCCCGGCGGACAGCACCGCGCTCAAAAAACGTACCAATCTTTTTTTCATGTTTCTCTCCAAATCTACGCGTTTGTCCCTGGTTCCGATATTGACAGGCGGCGGTTCCTGTGATAGGATTTGACACATAAAATGCAGAATAGAGGTTGCGGCTTTCAAGAGTAGTGCGGTGAGGGCTCCGCTGGCCCGGTGAACTGGTACGAAAGGGAACGCCGCCGAAGGGGCGGCCCGCTGCGGAGGGGTCCTCTCTGGGCGCCGGGCGAACAGTTCGGCGACTGTCGCCGCGGAATGCGGTGGAGTGCTGTCTGCTTTTGGAATATGGTGTCGAAGCACAGGCATCTGTCTTTGACATTATAGTACAAAATCAGCCGGTATGTAAACCCGCTGATTTTCTTTTTTTCTATTCGCGCAAAACCCGGCTTCCGGTCTCAAACCGGCCGGGGCCCTCATACGATAACAAGAGAAGCAACGGAGGTCATGCACATGGAAAAGTACAAGGTAGGCGTCATCGGCGGCACCGGTATGGTGGGCCAGCGCTTTGTCACGCTGATGGAGAACCACCCCTGGTTCCAGCTCACTGTCATCGCCGCCAGCCCCCGCAGCGCGGGCAAGACCTATGAGGAGGCGGTGGGCTCCCGCTGGGCCATGGAGACCCCCATGCCCGAGGAGGCCAAGGGCATCCTCGTCAAGAACGCGGTGGACGATGTGGCCGAGATCGCATCCCAGGTGGACTTCGTCTTCTCCGCCGTGGACATGAAGAAGGAGGAGATCCGCGCGCTGGAGGAGGCCTACGCCAAGCACGAGTGCCCAGTGGTCTCCAACAACTCCGCCCACCGCTGGACTCCCGACGTGCCCATGGTGGTGCCTGAGGTCAACCCGGAGCACCTCCAGGTCATCGAGGCCCAGCGCCAGAGACTGGGCACCAAGCGGGGATTCATCGCCGTCAAGTCCAACTGCTCCATCCAGAGCTATGTCCCCGCCCTCTCCCCCCTGCGCTCCTTCGGCATTGAGAAGGTGCTGGCCTGCACCTATCAGGCCATCTCCGGCGCGGGCAAGACCTTCGAGACCTGGCCCGAGATGGTGGATAACCTCATCCCCTACATCGGCGGCGAGGAGGAGAAGAGCGAGCAGGAGCCCCTGAAGGTCTGGGGCCGGGTGGAGAACGGTGTTATCGTCAACGCGGCCAAGCCCGCCATTACCGCCCAGTGCCTCCGGGTGCCGGTGTCCAACGGCCACACCGCCGCCGTGTTCGTCACCTTTGAGAAAAAGCCCTCCATGGAGGAGATGAAGGCCCTGTGGGCCGGTTTCAAGGGCCGCCCCC
>DVHW01000249.1 GCA_018711785.1 Candidatus Galloscillospira excrementavium | reverse complement strand
AAAGCGCCGCGGCGGAATCAGACGATTCCGCCGCGGCGTCTTTTGTCAGCCCTCGTCCGCGGAGAAGCGGCAGCGGGTCATGTGCTCCCACCTCTCCCCCGCCCGCAGGACGGCGGAGGGGAAGGCGGGATGGTTGGGGGCGTCGGGGAAGATCTGGGTCTCCAGGCAGAAGCCGCACCGGGGGCCGTAGACCGCACCGGCCTTGCCCGGTCGGCCGGCCTCGATGTAATTGGCCGTGTAAAACTGCACCCCCGGCAGGGTGGTCGCCGTCTCCATGGTGATGCCGGTGGCCTCCGACCGGGCCCAGGCCGCCGGGCGCAGGGTACCCACAGGGCCGTCCAGCACATAGTTGTGGTCATAGCCCCCCGCCTGGACCAGCTGGGGGAAGTCCTCCCCGATGTGGGCGCCGATGGGGGTGGGGGAGCGCAGGTCCATGGGGGTGCCCGCCACCTCGGCCAGCTCCCCGGTGGGGATGCTGTTTTCGTCGGTGGGGGTGTACCGCCGGGCATGGATGCAGAGCTCCTGGTCCAGCACCGTGCCGGAGCCATGGCCGGACAGGTTAAAATAGCTGTGGTTGGTCAGGTTGCAGAGGGTGTCCCGGTCGCTCTCGGCCAGGTAGCGCAGCTCCAGCGCCGTCCCGTCCAGCCGGTACTCCACCCGGGCCCGGAGCGCGCCGGGGTAGCCCTCCTCCCCGTCGGGGCTGAAAAGGGAAAATACTGCCCGGTGGGCCTCCAGCTCCTCCACCTGCCACACCCGGCGGGAGAAGCCCTGCACCCCACCGTGGAGGTGGTTGGGTCCGTCATTTATCGGCAGAGCATAGTCTCTTCCGTTCAGGGAAAAGCGTCCCCCGGCGATGCGGTTGGCGCACCGGCCCACCACCGCGCCCAGGTAGCCGTCCCGGGTCAGGTATTCCTCCAGAGTGTCGTACCCCAGTACCACGTCCACCCGCGCCCCCGCCCGGCCTGGGACCTCCAGGGTGCGCAGGGCGGCGCCGAAGGTCAGGATCTCGCCGCGCAGGATGCCGTTGTCCAGGGTGACCAGTTCCACCCTCTCCCCCTCCGGGGTACGGCCAAAGGGCCGCCGGGCCGGTTCTGTCATGGTGAACTCCTCCATTTCTCCTGTTTCGTTGGTCCCAGTGTAGCAGACCTGCGGGAAAAAAGCAAAGAAAAGCGTTCACCGCCCTTGCCAAACTTACCCCGCCGTGGTACACTTATTTTTAGTAAAAATTGTGGAGGAATCCTCATGGCCACCTTGAAAGAGCTGGCGGACCGCACCGGCTACTCCCCGGCCACCATCTCCCGCATCCTCAGCGGCGACCCCTCCCTGTCGGTGACGCCGGAGGCCCGCCGGACCGTGCTGGAGGAGGCGGGCCGGCTCAACTACACCGCCACCCGCAGCCGCCGGGGGCGGACCCCCAAGAGCCTGCTCCGGGTAGGAGTGGCCGAGATGCTCTCCCCCGCCCAGCAGCTGGACGACCCCTACTACCTCTACCTCAGCGGCTTTGTCCGCCAGGGCTGCCTGGACCGGAAGTGCGCCTGCCTGGCCCTGGAGCGCCGGGGGGAGGGCTATGCCGCCCCCGAGGGGGCGGCCCTGGACGGGGTGGTGGCCATCGGGGTGTTCTCCCCCGCCCAGGTGGAGTCCCTGGCCGCCCTCACCCCCAACGTGGTCTTTCTGGACTCCTCTCCCTTTGAGAGCCGCTTTGACTCGGTGGTCCTGGGGTACGAGCTGGGCATCTCCCTGGCCCTGGACCACCTGACCGGCCTGGGCCACCGGCACATCGGCTTTGTGGGGCCGGCTTACAAAATAGATGACCGGCACGCGCCCTCCCCCGAGGTGCGGCGGGCCCTTTTTGTCCGGCTGATGGAGCGGCGGGGCCTGCTGGACCGGGCGCCGCTGCTGGACTGCCCCATGGACTCCGCCGCGGCGGCCCGGGTGGTGGGGGAATTTCTCGCCTCCGGCGTCCCCCGGCCCACCGCCCTGCTCTGCGCCAATGAGGAGTGCGCCATCGGCGCCCTTCGGGCCCTGGAGGGCGCCGGGCTGGGCGTCCCGGGGGAGATGTCGGTGGTCTCCTTCAATGACACCCCCCGCTCCGCCCTGGTGGAGCCCCCCCTCACCTCGGTGTCCGCCCACGTGGAGGAGATGGCCCGCACCGCCCTGCGGCTGCTCTCCGAGCGGGCCGTCCTGCCGGGGCGGGCGCCGGTGCGCACCATCCCCCTGAAGGTGGTGGTCCCCCCCGCCCTGGCGGTGCGGGAGAGCACCAGACAGGCCCCCGGCTGTGAAAACTGACGGAAACCTACCCCGGTTTCTGTGCACAGCGCCAAACTTTCCGGCGCGGAAAACTTCCTCTTGAATTTTTAGTAAAAATTCTGTATACTGTCCGCGAACTTGAAGATGAGGTGATGCTCTCATGCGCTCCTGCGAAGCGCTGCTCTCCTCCCTGCGCGCCGGGGACCACGACGGGGTCCTCGCCCGGCTGTACGCCCTGGACGGCCGGGCGGAGAGTCTGGACGGGGCCCGCGGCCGGGCCGCCCGGGCGGTGGAGGGCTTCCGGCAGACCTTCTCCCCCGGCGGAGATGCCTCTCCCGCCCTCTTCAGCGGCCCCGGCCGCACCGAGATCGGCGGCAACCACACCGACCACCAGCATGGCCATGTGCTGTGCGGCAGCGTAGACCTGGACATGCTCGCCTGCGCCGCCCCCAACGGGGAAACTACCATCCGCATCCTCTCCGAGGGCTACCCCGCCCTGGAGGTGGAGCTGGACGAGCTGCTCCCCCGGGAGAGCGAGCGCAACACCTCCGCCGCCCTGGTACGGGGGGTGGCGGCCAGGACCGCCGAACTGGGCTGGGCCGTGGGCGGCTTTGACGCCTATATTACCTCCAACGTCCTCTCCGGCTCCGGCCTGTCCTCCTCCGCCGCCTACGAGGTGCTGGTGGGCAACATCCTGAACCGCTTTTTCTGCGGGGGGGCGCTGACGGCGGTGGACATCGCCAAGATTGGTCAGTACGCGGAGAACGTCTACTTCGGCAAGCCCTGCGGCCTGATGGACCAGATGGGTTCGGCGGTGGGGGGCGCGGTGGCCATCGACTTCGCCGACCCCGCCGACCCGGTGGTGCGGAAGGTGGGCTACGACTTCTCCCGCTCTGGCCACGCCCTTTGCATCGTGGACACCGGCTCCTGCCACGCCGATCTGACCGATGACTACGCCGACATCACCCGGGAGATGGGCGCGGTGGCCGCCCACTTCGGCAAGCAGGTCCTCCGGGAGGTGCCCGAGGCCGACTTCCGCGCCGCCCTCCCCTCCCTGCGGGTGCGGTGCGGCGACCGGGCGGTGCTCCGGGCCATGCATTTCTACGCCGACGACCGCCGGGCCGTCCAGGAGGCCCAGGCCCTGGAGGAGGGGGATTTCGCCCGCTTTCTCGCCCTGGTCAACGACTCGGGCCTGTCCTCCTCCCTGGAGCTTCAGAACACCTGGTCGGTGTCCGACCCGAGGCAGCAGGCCATCCCCCTCTCCCTGGCCGTGGGCCGGGAGCTGCTGGGGGGCGCCGGGGCCATCCGGGTCCACGGCGGCGGCTTCGCCGGCACCATCCAGGCCTTTGTCCCGGAGGAGAAGCTCTCCTCCTTCCGCGCCGGCATGGAGGCCCTGCTGGGCCCCGGGACCTGTCACATCCTGCACATCCGCCCCCAGGGCGGCTGCACCGTGCTCTCTTAACATCAAAAAGGAGGTTTTTCTCATGGCGATTCTAGTGCTGGGCGGGGCCGGGTACATCGGCTCCCACACGGTCTACGAACTCATCGACGCCGGCCGGGACGTGGTGGTGGCCGACAACCTGCTCACCGGCTTCCGCGCCGCGGTCCACCCCAAGGCCCGCTTCTACCAGCTGGACATCCGGGACCGGGGGGCCCTGGACGTACTGTTCCAGGCCGAGCACATTGACGGAGTCATCCACTTCGCCGCCTCCTCCCAGGTGGGGGAGTCCATGTCCGACCCCCTGAAGTACTACGACAACAACCTCCACGGCACCATGGTGCTCCTCCAGGCGATGGTGGCCCACGGGGTGGACAAGATCGTGTTCTCCTCCACCGCCGCCACCTACGGCGAGCCGGAGCGGGTGCCCATTCTGGAGACCGATAAGACCGTCCCCACCAACTGCTACGGGCAGACCAAGCTGTCCATGGAGCAGATGATGGGCTGGGTCTCCCAGGCCCACGGGCTCAAGTATGTGGCCCTGCGGTACTTCAACGCCGCCGGCGCCCACCCCTCGGGCGCGATCGGGGAGGCCCATGACCCGGAGACCCACCTCATCCCCATCATCCTCCAGGTGCCGGGCGGCCAGCGGGAGAAGGTGTCCATGTTCGGGGATGACTACCCCACCCGGGACGGCACCTGCGTGCGGGACTACATCCACGTCACCGACCTGGCCCAGGCCCACATCCTGGCCCTGGACTACCTCCTCGCCGGCGGGGAGAACAACGTGTTCAACCTGGGCAACGGCGTGGGCTTCACCGTCAAAGAGGTGGTGGACGTGGCCCGGAAGGTCACCGGCCACTCCATCCCCGCCCAGGTCTCCCCCCGCCGCGCCGGCGACCCGGCCCAGCTGGTGGCCTCCTCGGAGAAGGCCAAGACCGTCCTGGGCTGGAAGCCAAAGTATGCCGACCTGGAGACCATCGTTTCCTCCGCCTGGAAGTGGCACCAGAGCCACCCCCACGGGTTTGAGGAGGCCTGAACCCTGTGGTAGACGAGGCCATTTCCAAGCTGGCGGAATACGCCCTGCGCACCGGGCTCATCCAGCCCTGCGAGCGCACCTGGGCCGTCAACACCATTCTGGATGTATTGAAGCGGGACAGCTGGACCGACCCCGGCCGGGAGGTGGGTGACATCGACCTGGCCGCCGTGCTGGGCGAGCTCACCGACGACGCCTATGGGCGCGGGGTGCTCACCGAGAACTCGGTGGTCTACCGGGACCTCTTCGACTCTGAGCTGATGGGCCGGCTCACCCCCCGCCCCGCCCAGGTCATCGAAAAGTTCCAGGCCCTCTACCGGGAGAGCCCCCGTGCGGCCACCGACTGGTACTATGCCTTCAGCCAGGACACCAACTACATCCGCCGGGACCGCATCGCCAAGGACGTGCAGTGGAAGACGGACACTGAGTACGGGGCGCTGGACATCACCATCAACCTCTCCAAGCCGGAGAAGGACCCCAAGGCGGCAGCGGCCCTGCGCCACGCGGTGAACACCAAATACCCCCTCTGCGCCCTGTGCGCGGAGAACGAGGGGTACGCCGGGCGTATGGACCACCCGGCCCGTCAGAACCACCGGGTCATTCCCCTGACGGTGGCCGGGGAGCCCTGGTACCTCCAGTACTCCCCCTACGTCTATTTCCCCGAGCACTGCATCCTCCTCAGCCACGACCACCGGCCCATGGAGATCTCCCAGCAGACCTTCCGCCGGCTGCTGGATTTTGTCACCCAATTCCCCCACTACTTCATGGGCAGCAACGCGGACCTGCCCATTGTGGGGGGCTCCATCCAGACCCACGACCACTTCCAGGGCGGGCGCTATCCCTTCCCCATGGAGCGGGCGAAAATGGAGGAGACGTTCACTGTCCCGCAGTTTTCCGATGTGGAGGCGGGCATCCTCCGCTGGCCTCTG
>DVHW01000248.1 GCA_018711785.1 Candidatus Galloscillospira excrementavium | reverse complement strand
AATCCCTTTGACCCATCTGCCGCCGGCTCTGGTACCGGCGCTTCCTGCTCCTGCTGCCCCCCGGCGCCTCCCTGCCCCCATCCGCCCCGCTGCTCGGTGGACATCATCTCCGTCCCCGGGCCCACGGGACCCACCGGGCCGACCGGAGCCACCGGGCCGATTGGCCCCATCGGGCCCATGGGGCTTCCGGGCCCCACCGGAGCCACGGGAGCCACCGGAGCTACCGGGCCTTCCGGGGCTACCGGTACAGCGGGCGCTGCCGGTCCCACCGGCGCGACGGGACCGACTGGCCCCACCGGTCCGTCGGGCGCGACCGGACCGACTGGCCCCACCGGACCTTCCGGCGCAACCGGGCCATCTGGGCCCACAGGGCCCTCCGGCGTGACTGGCGCAACAGGCCCTACCGGGCCAACGGGGCCGTCGGGAGCGACCGGGCCGACTGGCCCCACCGGACCTTCCGGCGCCACCGGGCCATCTGGACCCACAGGGCCCTCCGGCGTGACTGGCACAACAGGCCCCACCGGGCCAACGGGGCCGACCGGGGCTACTGGTCCGTCGGGCGCGACCGGACCCACCGGAGCGACCGGACCCACCGGGCCAACCGGATCTACCGGACCTACCGGCCCGACCGGGCCCACCGGTGCAACTGGACCGACGGGTCCCACCGGCCCCACTGGCTCTGATGGGACCGCAGCCAGCGTCCAGGTAGGAAGCGTCACTACCGGCGACGCAGGCACTGAGGCCGCAGTCGTCAACTCTGGCACACCCCAGAACGCAGTGCTGGACTTTACTATTCCTAAGGGAGCAACCGGGTCCACTGCACCTATCTCCCTGCTGTCTGCCTATTCCACGCCCACCCAGGCCACGGCCTCTGGGTCACCCATGCTCTTCGACCAGAACAGCCTCTCCTACGGCGCCGCCATCACCCACACAGCGGGCGCCGGGCCATTCACCATCACTCAGCCAGGGCTGTATCTGGTCTCCTTCCATGGCACAGTCTCTGCCACTCCGACCGCCACCTTCCCGGTGACCATCGTCACTTCCCTGGAGGAGAACGGCGCCATCGTCCCCGGGGCCTCCATCCCCCACAACTTCCAGAGCGCCGCAGAGACCGAGCCCATGTCCTTCTCGGTCGTGGTGGCCGTCACGGAGACCCCCACTACCCTCCAGGTGGTGGGGACCGGGGGCAGCTACCTGTCCAATGCCATCGCCCTGACCATCACCCGCCTGGGGGACGTCCCCTCCTGACGGGGCGCTTTCTCCTTCCGCACAAAAATGCCGCCGGGCGGGAGTGTTCCCGCCCGGCGGCGCTCCGTGTATGTTCCGCTACGCCTGGGCCTGCTTCAGCGCCTGGGCCAGCTGGTCCGGGCAGGAGGTGGGCTTGAAGCCGCAGCGGATGCCGTCCAGCTTCTGGATCACGTCCTCCACCTTCATGCCCGCCACCAGCTGGGACAGGCCCTTCAGGTTGCCGTCGCAGCCGCCATAGACCTGGAGAGACTGCACCACACCGTCCTCCACCTCCACGACCATGCGCCGCGAGCAGGTGCCCTTTGTCTTGTAGTCAATGGTCATCTCCGCATCCTCCGCTCTGTCGAACTTTTCTTGTGCCCTTGATGATAGCATATGCCGCTGCAAAAGGCAAGCCTCTTCCCCGCTCAGAGAAACAGGGAGACCACCACGGTCACGATCCCGCACACCCCGATGGCCAGGCCGCTCATAGCTCCCTCGGTCTCGCCCAGTTCCAGGGCCTTGGATGTGCCCATGGCATGGGAGCTGGCGCCGATAGCCAGGCCCGCCGCCAGAGGCTCCCGTACCCGGAACAGCCGGATGAGCAGCGGAGCCAGGATGCTGCCCAGGATTCCGGTAAACAGCACCGCTACCACAGTAATGGAAGGGACGCCGCCGTGCCCCTCGGCGATGCTGACCGCGATGGGGGTGGTGACCGACTTTGGCAGGAGGGAGGCCGTCATGGCCTCGTCCAGCCGGAAGAGGCGGCACAGGAGAGCCACGCTCCCCATGGAGGTCAGGGACCCCACGGTGCATCCCACCAGCACGGGCAGCCAATACCGTTTCAAAAGGTCCAGCTTAGTGTAGACCGACACCGCCAGGCAGGCTGTGGCCGGGGCCAGAAAGAGGTTGATGAGGCTCCCGCCCTGGTCATAGGCCTCATAGGGGATGTCCAGCGCCAGGAGTACTCCGCACACCAATACGATGGCGATGAGCAGAGGGCTGCAGATGGCCCAGCCAGTCTTTTTCTGGAGCTTCAGTCCCACCCAGAAGGCCAGCACCGTCAAGGCCACCCCGAAGAAGGGGGAAAAAAAGATCTCACGCATGGCTGCCCGCCTTCCCCATGAGCCATAAGGTCAGTTTGACGCTGTATGCCGCGGCGGCAAAGGTCACTACTGCGCTGACTGTGCAGATGACCACCATCTGCACCACGCTGCTGCGGAGCAGGTCTACGTACTCCAGGATGCTCACTCCGGCCGGGACAAAGAAAAAGGCCATGTTCGCCAAGAGGAAGTCCGACTTCTCCCGGATGTGTTCCACCCGCAGCCGCTTCGTGCACAGGAGCAGAAACAGCAGGACCATACCCAGAACGCTGGCGGGAAACGGGATGGGAAGCAGGGTCTCGACGAGCTGGCTCACCCAGCACACCGCGAACAGGATGCCCACCTGACAGAGGATCTTCATCGTTATTTGCGCCTCGCTTGTGCAAAAATCTCCCCACATTGTAAGAGCGGAAGGCCGCTTTGTCAAACCAACATTTCCCGCCGTATCGGAGCGGATTTTATGCACTTTGTCCTCCTTCCCTCACAGAAAAAACACCAACACCCCCGGTCCATCGGGTTTTGCCCCAATCAACCGGGAGTGTTGGTTGCTCTGGCGGGAGAAGTTTATGGCATCCACCGGGCCTTTTCTATGCGGGTTTTGTTGTATTCGTTGCAATGCCGCCCGGTCCCTCTGTCTCCAAATCCATTGCGCTCCAATGGGTTCCCCTTTCTCACTTCTCCTTGCGCTGGAGCTGGAGCCGGTCGGCGATCATGGCGATGAATTCGCTGTTCGTCGGCTTCCCCTTGGCGTTGCTGACGGTGTACCCGAAATATTTCTGAAGGGTCTCCAAATCGCCCCGGTCCCAGGCCACCTCGATGGCGTGGCGGATGGCCCGCTCCACCCGGGAGGCGGTGGTGCCGAACCGCTTGGCTACCTCCGGATAGAGGACCTTGGTCACGGCGTTGATGACGTCCATGTCCTCCACCGCGATGAGGATGGCCTCCCGGAGGTACTGGTAGCCCTTGATGTGGGCGGGCACCCCGATCTCATGGATGATGGAGGTGATCACGCTCTCCAGGTTCTGCCCGGTGAGACCGCTCCCGCTGCTTGTATTCTCTCCGCCGTTCTGGGCCGGGCTGGCGATCTGGCGGATGCGCTCGATGACGGACGACAGCTTGCAGGGCTTGACCATGAAATAGTCCGCACCCTGTGCTGCCGCGTGTTCGGCCACCACGCCCCGGGCGAAGCTGGACAGCACCAGCACCTTGGGCTTGGGAGACAGCGCGTTCAGCTCCGCTAGGACCTCCATGCCGTCCAGACGGGAGAGCATCAGATCCATGGCTACCACGTCCGGTCCCAACTCCTTTGCCAGGCGGACGGCGTCCTGGCCGTCCCCGGTCTCGGCCACCACGTCAAAGTCCGCCTCTTCTCTCAGCGCCGCCACCAGCAGCTTGCGAAATTCCTCTCCCACATCGGCCACCAGTATTTTCTTTTTCTTCTCCATAGTCCTAGTCCTTTCCTAAGCGTTTTCGGTTTTGCGCCGCGCAACAAGGTCCAATTTTACCGGTCGGCTATAATTTACCATATTTCACCATATAACGCAATAGGAAAATGACATTTTTTGGATAATTAAAGTTCGACCTCATTCGACATGGGTGTCGAAACCTGGCGATTATTCTCCCGCGCTGCAGGGCCCGCGCGGCCGGGCCGCCTCCTCAGGAGGCCAGCGCCTGGGCCTCTTCCGCCGCCTGCGTCAGCATATTCTCCGCCAGGATGCCGTACCCCTGAGTGGGATCGTTTACCAAGACGTGGGTCACAGCCCCCACCAGCTTGCCGTTCTGGAGGATGGGGCTGCCGCTCATGCCCTGGACGATGCCGCCGGTGGCGTCCAGCAGCCTCTGGTCGGTCACCTTGAGCATCAGGTTCCGGGTGTCGGCGCCGTTGGCCGGGTAGACGTGGGTGATCTCCACCTCATACTCCTCCACCGTGTCCCCGGCGATGTTGGACAAAATAGTGGCCTTGCCCGTCTTGACCTCCCTGCGGGAGGCCACCTCCACCGGCTGGGCGTCCCCCACCAGCTGCTCCTCGGTGAGGACGCCGAAAATGCCGCTGGAGGTATTGGCGTACAGCTCGCCCAGATCGTGGGTCACCTCAAAGGCGCCGTGGAGTTCCCCCGGCTCGCCGCTGGTCCCCTTCTTCACGTCGGCCACCTCGGCGTACATGATGGAGCCCGACTGGAGGGGCATCAGCAGGGCGGTGTCCACGTCGTTGATGCCGTGGCCCAGGGCCCCGAACACGCCGGAGGTGGGGTCGTAAAAGGTCATGGTGCCGATGCCCGCCATGGAGTCCCGGATCCAGGCCCCAAGCTTATAGGCGCCGTCCTCGCTGCACTTGGCCGCCGCGGCCGTGGTCTGGAAGGTCTTCTCTCCCCGGACGGCCCGAATGGTCATGGGCTCCCCGGCCAGCTCCTGGAGCACCTCCCGCACCTGCTCGATGGAGCTCACCTCTGTGCTGTTGATGTGGGTGATGATATCACCCTCCCGCAGGCCGCAGGTGCCGGCCGGAGACACGGCGCCGCCGTCGGTCTGGATGTCGGAGAGCCCCACCACCATCACGCCGTCGGCAAACATCTTGATCCCCACGGCCCGGCCCAGGGGGATGACGGTCTGTCCCAGCTCCCCCGCGGCCAGGCTCTGGGTCCTGGCGGCGCCCCGGGCCAGCTCCAGCACAGCGGCGCCGCTGGCGGCCTGCGCGGCTGCGGCGCTGTGCCACGTGCCCGCCGCAGCCAGGACGACGGCCAGTCCCAGCGCCAGGATGCGGAGGGCCTCTGTGACCCAGGGCGTCCCCTTTTTTTCCTCGTTCATGCAACCACCCCTCGTTTTTTGAT
>DVHW01000247.1 GCA_018711785.1 Candidatus Galloscillospira excrementavium | reverse complement strand
CGGGCCGCAGTCTGTCGCTTTCTGAAAAGGATCACTCCGGGATATGGACCTCCGCCAGGTCCACCTCGGGCATCAGCTCCCGCTGGATGACGGAGAGGATCTCCTCCAGCTTCTCGCAGTCCTCCGGGCTGAAGCGGCGGGCGATGCGGTCCATGACCTCCACCACATAGTTGGAGCTGATGTTGTAGTAGTCGACGTACTTCTGGGTCACCTCCAGGTGGTACTCCCGGCGGTCGGTCTGGGACTGCACCCGCCGGAGATACCCCTTCTTCACCAGACTGTTGACCTTGTAGGCCGCGTTGGAGGTGGAGATGCACATGAAGGAGGCAAACTCGTTGACCGTGGGACTGCCCAGGGCGAAGATGGTCTCCATGGCGAAGGTCTCCACCGCGGTCAGGCTGGCCTCCCGGTTCTGGAAGCGCTGGAAGATCTCCTTGTAGAAGTGGAGCTTGAATTTGGTATACACGGCAAAAAACTGGTCCTTGAGCATCTGCGCCGCCCTCTTTCCTGTTGTCCCCGGCAAAGCGTGTCGCCGGGGCGGGGATACCTGCACGTTCTATGTCACATTATAGCGATTTTCGGGAAAAAGGGCAACCGGTTCTTACGATTGCACGGCAAAGAGCAGCTCGGCGGTGCAGGCCACCTCGCCGTTTACCTTCGCGGTGCACGCCCCGTATCCCACCGGGCCCCGCCGCTTGGTGAGGGTACACTCCAGCTCCAGCACATCCCCGGGGATGACCTTCCGCTTGAAGCGGGCCTGCTTCACCCCGCCGAACAGGGCGATCTTCCCCCGGTTCTCCGGCAGGGAGAGGATGGCCACCGCCCCCACCTGGGCCAGGGCCTCCAGGATGAGTACGCCGGGCATGACGTGCTCCTGGGGGAAGTGGCCGCAGAAGAAGGGCTCGTTGACGCTGACGCACTTGATGCCCTTGGCCCACTGGCCGCTCTCATAGTCGGTGATGCGGTCCACCAGGGCGAAGGGGTAGCGGTGGGGGAGCAGCTCGGCGATCTGATTGGAGTTGAGTTCCATTTAGTCCACCTCCCATTTCTTCAGCAGCAGGGTGGCGTTGTGACCCCCGAAGCCGAGGGAGTTGGACAGGGCATAGCGCAGGGGAACCTCCCGGCCCTCATTGGGCACCACGTCCAGGTCGCAGGCCGGGTCGGGCACCTGGTAGTGGATGGTGGCGGGGACGAAGCCGTCCCGCAGGGCCAGGGCGGTGAACAGGGCCTCCACCGCCCCGGCGGCCCCCAGCATGTGGCCGGTCATGGATTTGGTGGAGCTGATCATCAGGCGGCGGGCGTGGTCAGCAAAGACCGCCTTGACCGCGGCGGTCTCCCCTGCGTCGTTGAGGGGGGTGGAGGTGCCGTGGGCGTTGATGTAGTCCACCTCCTCCGGGGCCACCCCGGCGTCGGCCAGGGCATTCGCCATGGCCCTGGCGCCGCCCCGGCCGTCGGGGGCAGGGGCGGTCATGTGGTAGGCGTCGCAGGTGGCGCCGTAGCCCACCACCTCGGCGTAGATCTTGGCCCCCCGGGCTTTGGCGTGCTCCAGTTCCTCCAGCAGGAGGACGGCCGCCCCCTCGCCCATGACAAAGCCGCTGCGCTCCGCGTCAAAGGGAATAGAGGCCCGGGCCGGGTCCCCGCTGGTGCTCAGGGCCTTCATGGAGGTGAAGCCCCCGATGGCCATGGGGGTGATGGCGGCCTCGGTGCCGCCGCAGAGCATCACCTCGGCGTAGCCGTCCCGGATATAGTGGAAGGCGTCCCCCACGGCGTTGCTGCCCCCGGCGCAGGCGGTCACCGGGCAGGTACACATGCCCCGGAAGCCGGAGCGGATGGCGATCTGTCCGGCGGCCATGTTGCAGATGGTGGTTGGGATATAGAAGGGGGAGAGCTTGTCCCAGCCCCGCTCCAGGCCCCGGGAGTGCTCCTCCTCCGTGATAGACTGCCCGCCGATGCCGCTGGAGACAATGACGCCGCAGCGGTCCAGGTCGGCCTCTTCAGGCTGGAAGCCGGCGTCGGCGAGGGCCTCCTGGGCGGCCACCACGGCAAACTGGGTGAACCGGCCCATGCGCTTGGCCTCCGGCCGGGGCAGGTAGTCCTCGGGGACAAAGCCCTTGACCTCGGCGGCCAGCTTGACCTTCTGCTCCGTGCAGTCGTACTGGGTGATGGGGGCGATGCCGCACACCCCGTCCTTCACCGCCTGCCAGCTGTCCGGGGTGTTCAGGCCCAGGGGGGTGACGGCGCCCAGGCCGGTGATGACCACTCTTCGTTTCTCGTTCATAGCAAACTCCTTCTGCTCCTTAAGAACCCTTGGTTTCTCACATGGCCATGCCGCCGTCCACCGCCAGGACCTGGCCGGTGAGGTAGGCGGACGCCTCGCTGGCCAGGAAGGCCACCGCCCGGGCCACCTCCTCCGCCCGGCCCAGGCGGCCGGCGGGGATGGAGGCGAAGAGGGCGGTCCGGGCCGCCTCGGGCAGGGCGGCGGTCATGTCGGTGTCGATGAACCCGGGGGCCACCGCGTTGACCGTAATGCCCCGGGAGGCCAGCTCCTTGGCCGCCGACTTGGTAAGGCCGATGAGCCCGGCCTTGCTGGCGGCGTAATTGGCCTGGCCGGCGTTGCCCCGCAGGCCCACCACTGAGCTCAGGTTGACGATGCGGCCGTAGCGCTGTTTCATCATGGGGCGGGACACCGCCTTCATGCAGAGGAAGGCACCCTTCAGGTTGGCGTCCAGCACGGCGTCGAAGTCGGCCTCCTTCATGGTCATCAGCAGGCCGTCCCGGGTGATGCCGGCGTTGTTCACCAGGATGTCAATGCGGCCGAACTCCTTCAGGGCGGCGTCCATCAGGGCCTTTACCTGGGACTCGTCCGATACGTCGCACCGCACAGCCATGGCCCGGGCCCCTTCGGCCTCACAGGCGGCCACGGTCTCCTTGGCCGCGGCCTCGTTGCCCGCGTAGCACAGCGCCACATGGGCGCCCCTTCGGGCCAGCTCCAGGCAGATTGCCCGGCCGATGCCCCGGCTGCCGCCGGTCACCACGGCGATCCTGTCGGTAAAGTTCATGTGTGCTCCTCCTTCCACTGGGCCAGCTTCTCCGGCAGGGCGGCCGCTTCCTCCGCGGTCTCCACCGGGAACACGGGTATCTCGGGCACGGTCTTGCGGACAAAGCCGCTGAGGACCTTCCCCGGCCCGATCTCCACCAGGGCGTCCAGCCCCATCTGTGCCACCGCCCGGAGGGAGTCCTCCAGGTAGACGCTGCTCTGAACCTGGCGCACCAGCAGTTCGGGGATGGTGTCCCCCTCTCCCATGGGGCCGCCCAGGCAGTTGAAGAGCACCGGGATGGTGGGCGCGTGGAAGGTCATGCCGGCAAAGCGCCGGCGCAGGGCCTCCCCGGCGGGGGCCATGAGGGGGGTGTGGAAGGGCCCGCTCACCTTCAGGGGCATACAGCGCCGGGCCCCCGCCTCCTTGGCCAGGGCGGCGGCGCGCTCCACGGCGGCCTTCTCCCCGCCGATGACCAGCTGTCCAGGGCAGTTGTAGTTGGCGATGGTCGCCACACCCAGGGCCGCGGCGGTCTCGCAGGCGGCCTGGAGCTTCTCCCGGTCCAGGCCCAGCACCGCCACCATGGCGCTCTCAACTCCGGCGGCGGCCTCCTCCATGGCCCGGCCCCGGAAGGCGGCCAGTTCCACGGCGGTCCGGGCGTCAAACACCCCGGCGGCATGGAGGGCGGAGTACTCCCCCAGGGACAGGCCCAGGGCCGCGGCGGGGGTGACGCCCAGCTCCCGCAGCACCGCCGTCAGCCCGGCGGCAAAGGCCACCATGCAGGGCTGGGTGTACCGGGTCTGGTTCAGGACCCCGTCCGGGTCGGAGAAGGAGACCGCCTTCAGGTCAAAGCCCACGTCCGCCCCGTCCAGCACGGCGCGGAAGGCGGGGCAGGCCGCGTAGAGGTCGGCCCCCATGCCGGGGTGCTGGCTGCCCTGGCCGGCGTACAGAAAGCCCAGCTTCATTTCCATCCCTCCCAGGTCTCCTCCAGCACCCGGCGGCCGTCATTGACCAGCGAGGTGAAGATCTCCCGCAGGGGGCGGATCTCATGGAGCATCCCCGCCACCTGGCCGGCCATCAGGCTGCCGGTGTCGGTGTCCCCGTCGAACACCGCCCGGCGCAGGCTGCCCAGGGTGAACCTCTCTAGCTCCTCCAGGCCCGCCCCCTGCTTCTCCAGCTGGAGGTATTGCCGGGTCATCTTGTTCTTCAGCACCCGCACCGGGCCGCCCACGCTGCGGCCGGTGACGGCGGTGTCGCTGTCCTTGGCCTTCAGGAGGGCCTGCTTGTAGTTGTCGTGGATGGGGCACTCCCGGCTGGCCAGCAGGCAGGTGCCCACCTGCACGCCGCAGGCCCCCAGGGCCAGGGCGGCGGCGAACTGGCGGCCGTCGGCGATGCCGCCGGCGGCGATGACGGGCATGTCCACCGCGTCCGCCACCTGGGGCACCAGGGCCATGGTGGCCATCTCGCCCACATGGCCGCCGGACTCGGTGCCCTCAGCGATGATGGCGTCGGCCCCGGCCCGCTCCAGCCGGATGGCCAGGATGGAGGCGGCCACCACAGGGAGGACTTTGATGCCGGCCCCCTTCCACTTGGGGATGTATTTGCCCGGGTTGCCCGCCCCGGTGGTCACCACGGGGACGCGCTCCTCCAGGATGACCTGGGCGAAGGCGTCGGCGCAGGGGTTCATCAGCATCAGGTTGACGCCGAAGGGCTTGCCGGTGCGCGCCCGGCAGGCCTGGATGTGCTCCCGCAGCTCCCCGGCGGAGCGGAGGGAGCCGGTGGCGATGACCCCCAGAGCCCCGGCGTTGGAGCAGTCGGCGGCAAAGGTGCCGGTGGCGATGTTGGCCATGCCGCCCTGGATGATGGGGAACTCGGTCCCCAGCAGTTCGTTCAGCTTTGTCATGGGGCCTCCTTACGCGAATTCGACTACGGCGCCGCCCCAGGTGAGGCCGCCGCCGAAGGCCACGGTCAGCACCCGGCTGCCGGGACCCACCCGGCCGCTCTCCTCCAGCTCGCTGAGGACCAGCGGGACGCTGGCGGCGGAGGTGTTGCCGTACTCGCCGATGTTTTTGTAGTACTTCTCCTGGGGGATGCGGTACTTCCGCACCGCCAGGTCGATGATGCGGGCATTGGCCTGGTGAAAGACGAAGAAGTCCACGTCGTCCACGGTCAGGCCGGCGCGGTGGAGCACCTGGTCGATGCACCAGGGCACCGCCTCCACGGCGAACTTGAAGACCTTGGTGCCCTCCATGTAGACGTGGCAGGGTACCCCGGTCTCCGGGCCGGGTATGCGGAGCATCCCGCCGGTGCCGTGGCAGCCCAGGACAGCGGAGATGGAGCTCCAGCCCTCCCGGCACTCCACCACCGCCGCCCCGGCCCCGTCCCCGAAGAGGATGCAGGTGCCCCGGTCGGCCCAGTTGGTGACCCGGCTCAGGTTCTCCGCGCCGATGACCAGCCCGAACTTCCGGGGGGAGGCGTTTAAGAGGCACTCCATGGTGTGCAGGGCGAAGAGAAAGCCGGTGCAGGCGGCGTTCAGGTCAAAGCAAATAGTGTCGTGGGGCAATCCCAGCGCCCGCTGCACCTGGCAGGCGGCGGAGGGCACCAGGGTCTCCGGCGTCAGGGTGGCGACGATGCAGGCGCCGATGTCCTCCGGAGCGACCCCGGCCTTCTCCAGCGCGCCCCGGGCGGCGGCCACCGTCAGATCGGTGATGGTCTCTCCCGCTTGCAGATGGTGGCGGTGGCGGATGCCGGTGCGGGCGGTGATCCACTCGTCGCTGGTGTCCACGATCCTGGCCAGGTCGTCGTTGGTGACGATGTGCTCCGGGACGCCGCGGCCGGTGCCTCTGATCTTGATTCCGTTCATGCTTCCTCCTTGGGGGCCGCGGCCCCCATCCTTCTGAATTTCTGGTAGCGGGCCGCGGTCAGGGCGGAGCCCTTCAGCCGCTCCAGCTGGGCCAGCTGGGCCGAGAGGGCCCGGTCCACCTCCCGGAACAGGATCTCCGGGGCCAGGTGGGCGCCTCCGGCGGGCTCGGGGATGATCTCGTCGATGACCCCCAGCTCCTTCAGGTCGGGGGCGGTGAGCTTCATGACCTCGCAGGCCTCGTCCCGGCGGGAGGGATCCTTCCACAGGATGGAGGCGAAGCCCTCGGGGGAGAGGATGGCGTACACCGCGTTTTCCAGCATGAGCACCCGGTCGGCCACCGCCAGGGCCAGGGCGCCGCCGCTGTTGCCCTCCCCGGTGATGACGGCGAGGACCGGCACGGTCAGGCGGCTCATCTCAAAGAGGCTGCGGGCGATGGCCTCCCCCTGGCCCCGCTCCTCCGCCCCCTTGCCGGGGTAGGCCCCCGAGGTGTCGATGAGGGTGATGACGGGCCGGGAGAACTTCTCCGCCTGCTTCATCAGCCGCAGGGCCTTGCGGTAGCCCTCCGGGGAGGGCATGCCGAAATTGCAGCGCAGATTCTCCTCCAGGGTTTTCCCCTTCCTGGTGCCGATGACGGTGACCGGCCGGCCGTGGAAGAGGGCCACGCCCCCCAGAATGGCCTCGTCCTCCCCATAACAGCGGTCCCCCCGCTGGGGGAAGAAGTGGGGAAAGAGGGCGGCAATATAGTCCTCGATATTGGGCCGCTGGGGATGGCGTGCGATGGAGAGCCGCTCTGCGGCGGTGAGGGGCTGACTCATGGGCGCCCTCCTTTCTCGTGGAGGAGCAGCAGCTCCCCCAGGGTGTCCCGCAACTGGGCGCGGGGGACCACCGCGTCCACAAAACCGTGCTCCAGCTGGAACTCGGCACGCTGGAAGCCCTCGGGCAGCTTCTCGCCGATGGTCTGCTCGATGACGCGGGGTCCGGCAAAGCCGATGAGGGCCCCGGGCTCGGCCAGGGTGATGTCCCCCAGAGAGGCGAAGCTGGCCGTCACCCCGCCGGTGGTGGGGTGTGTGAGCACTGAGACATAGAGCAGGCCCTTTTCTGCAAAGCGGGCTAGGGCGGCGCTGGTCTTGGCCATCTGCATCAGGGACAAAATGCCCTCCTGCATCCGGGCGCCGCCGCTGGCGGCAAAGAGGATGAGGGGCAGGCGGTTTTTGGCGGCGAACTCGATGGCCAGGGTCAGCCGTTCCCCCACGGCGGCGCTCATGCTGCCCATGAGGAAGCGGCTGTCCAGCACTCCCACCACGCAGCGGCGGCCGTGGATGCACCCGGTGGCGGTGACCGCCGCCTCGTTCAGGCCGGTCTTGCGGCTGGCCTGGCGGAGCTTCTCCGGATAGCCGGGGAAGCGGAGCGGGTCGCCGGCGGCCAGCCGGGGGTTCAGCTCCCGGAAGGAGCCGGAGTCCAGCACTGTACTCAGCCGCAGATAGGCGCCGATGGGCCAGTGGTAGCCGCACTTGGGGCACACCGAGAGGGCGTCGGACACCTCTTTGCGGGGCACCTCCCGCCCGCAGCCGGGGCAGGTGATGATCTGCTCCGGGGGCAGGTAGCTGCCCCGCAGGGCCTTCATGGCCAGCAGGCGGGAGCGGCGCTTTTGAAACAGGTTTGTCACGCTTCGGCCTCCGTTTCATTCAGGCGGCGGTTAAAGTCCAGCAGCCGGGGCAGGTGTTCCTCCAGAAAGGCGGTGGTGCAGGTCCCCCGGATGAAGGACGGGTGGTAAAGGATTTGGTAGGAGAGCTCCGCGTTGGTGGGGAAGCCCTCCAGGGTGAACTCCTCCAGCACCCGGCGCATCCGGCGGATGGCCTCCAGCCGGGTGGGGGCGTGGACCAGCAGCTTGGCCACCATGGAGTCGTAGTAGGGGGAGAGATCACAGCCGTTGTAGAGGCAGGAGTCCACCCGCACGCCGGGGCCCCCGGGAAAGTGGAGGAACTCCACCTTCCCCGGGGCGGGGCGGAAGCTGTTCTGCGGGTCCTCGGCGTTGATGCGGCACTCGATGGCGTGGCCGGTGAGGCGGATGTCCTCCTGTGTCACAGAGAGGGGCAGGCCGGAGGCGATGCGCAGCTGCTCCCGCACCAGGTCCACGCCGGTGACCAGCTCGGTGACCCCGTGCTCCACCTGGATGCGGGTGTTCATCTCCATAAAGTAGAAGTGCTCCCCGGCCCCGTCCAGCAGGAACTCTACCGTCCCCGCCCCCTCGTAGCCCACGGCCCGGGCGGCCCGGACGGCGGCGGCCCCCATCTCCTCCCGCAGGTGGGGGGAGAGGCAGCGGGCGGGGGACTCCTCGATGAGCTTCTGGTTGCGGCGCTGGATGGAGCAGTCCCGCTCCCCCAGGTGGACCACATTTCCCTGGCTATCGGCCAGGATCTGGAACTCGATGTGCCGGGGGTGGAGGATGAGCTTCTCCACATAGAGCTCCCCGTCCCCGAAGCAGGCCACGGCCTCCGCCTGGGCGGCCGCGTAAAGGCTGGGCAGGTCCTCAGGGGCGTCTACCCGGCGCATACCGCGCCCGCCTCCGCCGGAGCTGGCCTTCAGGAGGACGGGATATCCGATTTTTTCCGC
>DVHW01000246.1 GCA_018711785.1 Candidatus Galloscillospira excrementavium | reverse complement strand
GAGAGAGCAGACAGGGTGGAAAAGAAGGGGGAGACACATGCTCGATGCGCTGAGAATGGAGATGAATTCGGGCACCATTCTGGGGTACTTTCTCCAGGCGGTGCCGGTCACCCTGGTGGTGGGCGCGGTGTACGGCGTGGGCCGGCTCCTGTTCCTGCGGCGGAAGGGGGAGCCGGTCCGCTGGGGGACCGAACTGGTGCGGCTGCTCTTCGTGTGCTACCTGACCGGGCTGTGCAGCCTGGTGCTGCTGCCCGCCAACTTCTGGCTGAGGGTCTACGACGGCATTGCCTTTGGCTGGTGGAGTGAAGTCGGACCCATCTTCTCTCTGGGAGAAGTCAATTTGGTCCCGTCGCTGGTGAGATGCCTGACCGGTGAGCTCTCTCTGGGCAGCTGGGGCCGGGAGATGCTCCTGGGCAACGTGGCCATGTTCCTCCCCTTTGGCGTTTTCCTCCCGTTTCTCACAAAAGAGCAGAGCAGGGCGGGCCTTCTCCGGGCGGCCGTGGCCGTCCCGCTGGCCGTGGAGTGCGCCCAGCTGGTGCTGGGCAGGAGCTTCGATATCGATGACTTGCTCTGCAATTTTTTGGGCATCACACTGGGCTACCTGGTGGCCTGGGGCCTCCGGACAGCAGGAAGAGGGCACGCGGCGGCTCGATGACTCTGGCCCGGCGCAGGAAAACCGCCCGGTGCAGCACAGCTGCGCCGGGCGGTTTTGTCTGTTTCAGGTCGATTTCTCCCCGCTGGAGGAACCGGCCCCGTCCTCCGGGGCGTCCTCCCTGGGTGGCGCCTCCCCCAGCCGGCGGTGCACATCCCGGCGCAGAAGGGTATAGAGCACCGAGGCGATGGGCACGCTGATGAGGATGCCCACAAAGTCCAGCAGGCCGCCGCCCACCGTGACGGCGGTGAGCACCCAGATGGCGGGCAGGCCGATGGAGGAGCCCACCACCCTGGGGTAGATGACGTTGCCCTCAAACTGCTGGAGGCAGATGAGAAAGACCAGGAAGATGAGGGCCTTGAGGGGGGAGACCATCAGCAGCAGCAGGGCGGAGAGAATGCCGCCCACAAAGGCCCCCACCATGGGCACGAGGGCGGTGGCCCCCACGATGATGCCCACCAGAGGGGCGTAGTCGGCCTGGATAAAGAGCATGCCCACGGTAGTGAGGCCGCCCAGAATACAGGCCTCGATGAGCTGGCCGGTGACAAAGGCGGTAAAGGTGTCCGCCGTGAGGCGAAAGACCTCCAGCAGCCAGGTGTTGACCTTCCGGGGCAGGTAGGCCCGGAGCACCCGCCGGGCCTGGGAGAGGAGCTTCTCCTTGCCGGAGAGCATGTAGACCGAAAAGATGACCGAGAGGAACGCGGTGACCACGAGGGAGATGAGGGTGCTGGTGAAGGTGACGATCTGGGGCAGGGCGGTGGTGAGGGTATTGACGACGCCGTTGAGAGCGCCCCGGATGAGGTCGGAGAAGCTGGACAGGTCCAGCGACTCCAGGTTGAGGGTATCCAGCAGGGGGGTGAGCCAGACCTGGAGGTTGTTGAGATAGCCGTTCAGGCTGTTGGCGAAGAGGGTGATACTCTCCACCAGCTTGGGCAGGACGATGGCGAAAAAGGCCACGATGAGGGCCAGCAGGATGATGTAGGAGGAGGCCACCGCCAGCGGGCGGACCAGCCGCCGGGCCCGGGTCCGGTTCAGGGCCCTGCCGTAGAGCCCGGCCAGGGCATGGCAGGGCCGGTTGAGGACAAAGGCAATGGCAAAGCCGATGAACAGGGGCTGGAAGATGGTCAGAAGGCTGCCGGTGAGGGCGCGGATGGACTCGAAGTGGACGATGAAAAAGACCAGGAGGACGGCATAGGTGATGATCCAAAGGATGCTCCGGAACAGCTTTTTCTCCATAGTTGCACTCCTCTCTGGAAGCGTCAGGCACTACTGCCACTATAGCATCGCACTGCGGGCAAGTCAATGAAAAACAGATTAAGAATTTCGAACAAAAAACGACAGGTGCCACATTTCTCTTGACATGTGGAAAAGAGGTGGTATAATCATAGTAAACATATAGGAATTAAAGAATATGGAAAAGGTTCAGGAAAGGAGCGTTCCCATGTCCCGCTTTGTCTATGCCGACCACGCCGCCACCACCCGGCTGTCTGATGCCGCCCTCCAGGCCATGCTGCCCTATTGGAAGGAGCGGTACGGCAATCCGTCCAGCCTCTACGCCTTTGCCCAGCAGAGCAAGAGCGACCTGGAGGCGGCCCGGGCCCAGGTGGCCGCCTGTCTGCACGCGGCGCCGGAGGAGATCTTCTTCACCTCCGGCGGCACCGAGGCCGACAACTGGGCCCTGAAGGGCGCGGCGGAGCTCCGCCGCGCCAAGGGCAGGCACATCATCACCACCGCCATTGAGCACCACGCCATCCTCCATACCGCTCAGTACCTGGAGAAGCGGGGATATGAGGTCACCTATCTCCCGGTGGACGGGGACGGCCTGGTCACCCCGGAGCAGGTGCGGGCCGCCCTCCGGCCGGACACCATCCTGGTGTCAGTCATGGCGGCGAACAATGAGATCGGCACCGTCGAGCCCATCGCCGCCATCGGCGCGGTCTGCCGGGCGGCGGGGGTGCTCTTCCACACCGACGCCGTCCAGGCTGTGGGCCACATCCCGGTGGACGTGGAGCAGTGGCAGGTGGACCTGCTCTCCCTGTCGGGCCACAAGTTTTACGGCCCCCGGGGGACAGGTGCCCTCTACATCCGCAAGGGCCTGCGCCTGCCGCCCCTGATCCACGGCGGGGGCCAGGAGCGGGGCCGCCGCTCGGGCACGGAGAACGTGGCCGGGGCGGTGGGCCTGGCCGCGGCCCTGAAAGAGGCGGTGGAGGAGCTGCCGGCGGAGTCGGCGCGGCTGGCCGCCCTGCGGGACCGGCTGCTGGAGGGGCTCTCCGCCCTGCCCTATGCCAAGGTCACGGGCAGCCGGACCCACCGCCTGCCCGGCACCGCCTCCCTGGTCTTTGAGGGGGTGGAGGGGGAGGCCCTGCTCCTCCATCTGGACGCACGGGGCATCTGCGTGTCCTCGGGCTCGGCCTGTTCCTCCGCGTCCCTGGACCCCTCCCATGTGCTGCTGGCCATCGGCCTGCCCCACGCGGTGGCCCACGGGTCCATCCGCATCTCCCTGGGCCGGGAGAACACCGGGGAGGACGTGGAGTATCTGCTGAAGGAAATTCCCCAGGTGGTGGCCCAGCTGCGGGAGATGTCCCCGGTGTGGGACCGGGAGACCCAGAAGCCTACCTGGGTGCTGGACTGAAGAAAGGAGACAAGGGTTATGCTGTATTCGGAAAAGGTCATGGACCATTTTGAGCACCCCCGGAACGTGGGGGAGATCACCAACGCCGACGGGGTGGGCCAGGTGGGCAACCCCAAGTGCGGCGACATTATGAAGATGTACCTGAAGATCAACAATGGCGTCATCACCGACGTGAAGTTCAAGACCTTCGGCTGCGGCTCGGCCATCGCCACTTCCTCCATGGCCACCGAGCTCATCAAGGGAAAGCCCATCGAGGAGGCCGCCAAGCTGACCAATGCCGCGGTGGTCGAGGCTCTGGACGGTCTGCCCGGGTATAAGATGCACTGCTCGGTGCTGGCCGAGGAGGCCATCAAGGCCGCTCTGGCCGACTACCACCGCCGCCGGGGCGAGGAGGTGCCGGAGGAGCTCCGGCTCCCCTGCGACGGGGAGGAGCACGGCTGCTGCTCCTGCGGGCACTGAGGGG
>DVHW01000245.1 GCA_018711785.1 Candidatus Galloscillospira excrementavium | reverse complement strand
TCGCTATAAGCTATTTTTTACCCCCGGCATAGCCGGGGGTTGACTTTGGTACCACCAAATCAACAGAGCATCCCCAGCACTCAAATTTGAGCGCGGGGGATGCTCTGTTTTTGCGGGGGTGTCCCGTTTGTCCCTGCGGGCGCGCACTGCGCGCCCCTACTCTGCCTTCGCCTTGTAGGGGCGCACATCGTGCGCCCGGGGCATTTACGCCGCGAAGGCCCGGTAGAGGAAGGTCACAATCTGGGCCCGGGTGCACTCCCGGTCAGGGGTGAAGGTGGTGGGCGTCGTGCCCTCGGTGATGCCCTGCTGGGCGGCCCAGAGCACCGCCTGGGCGTAGCCGGCGCCGGCGGCCACGTCGGTAAAGGGGTTCTCTCCGCTGACGGCGGGGCTCCCCTCCAGCTTCCACAGGTACTCCGCCACCATGGCCCGGGTGCAGGGGGCGCCCTCCGCAAAGTCGGAGAGGGAAAGCAATCCCTCCTGGTCGGCCCAGGTCACGGCCTCGGCGTAGTAGGCCCCCTGGGGCAGGCACCCGTCGGCCCCGCCGGCGGGTGCCGGCTCCCCGGCGGCCCGCCAGAGGAAGGTCAGGATCTGGGCCGTGTTGCAGGTGTTGTCCGGGGAGAAGGTGGTGGGGGTGGTGCCGTTGGTGATGCCCCGCTCCACGGCCCATGCTACCTCGCTGGCGCACCAGTCGGGCACGTCGGTGAACAAGGGGGTCTCCGGCTCAGCGGGCTCCTCGGGCTCGGTGGGCGCGGAGCCGCCGCCCACCATAAAGCGGTAGACCGTATAAGTGGGATTGTAGGTGGCGTTGACTATCTTGAGATCGTCGTTCAAGCTGATGTTGCTCCACCCGTCGGCAGCGGAGAGGACCACATTTCCGTTCAGGTCCACCAGGCCCTCCTCCGTCCGCAGCAGGCCCATATAGCTGGTCGCCTGCACCTCGCCGTAGGGGATGATAACGTTCCCCTCCAGGTTCAGGACCGCGCGGTAGCCATTCTTATAGTAGTACACCCGGTCCTGCCCCAGATAGCGGGTGTGCCGGTCGTACTGGGGGGAAACGATGTTGGACAGCTCCCGGGTCTCGCCGGTCTCTATGTCCAGCAGCACAGCCATATAGCCTCCGCCGTCTACCTGCTTTTCCAGCATAAAGCTCCCGTCTGCCACCAACTGGGGGGACAGCCAGTCGCAGTCATAAATGGGGTAGGTATAGGTGCCGCCCATGTCGGAAAACGTCTCGCCGGGGCTCTTCCAGACCGTATTCCCCGCGGTGTCGATAATCATCATCTCCGTCGTATTGCCGCTGCTGATTCTGACCGCAGCATAGCCGTCGTTGAACGGGGTCGCCACATCGTACTGGCAGGGGATGACCTCCTGTCCGCTGGCGTTCACATAGCCGTACTTGTAGTTTTTGTTCTGCACCCGGGCCATTTCGTCCAGGGTGAACGCGCTGGCATACTCATATTGGGCGGGGACCACCAGAGTCCCGGTGGCGTCGATATATCCGTAGCCCTCCTCGGCGGTATAGGGGTCGAATGCCTCCACCGGGGCCAGGCCGCAGTGGAACTCTCCCCTGATGCCTACGGTCTCCGCGTCCACCCGGCCGGTGACGCCGCCGTTTTCATCGTAGAGCACCAGGTCGCCCTCCTCTTCTCTGGTGTATACGCCGTCGCCCCGGTAGAGGCCGCTCACATTCTGGTAGAGCTTCTCCCCCTGGAGGGTGAGGCCGGTGGAGGTGGTGTAGGCGGCGGGCGGGTCGTCCGCCGCCAGGGCGGCGGTGGGCAGCAGGCCCAGGCACAGACACAGCGCCAGGCACAGGGAGCCAATCTTTTTCACGGGACAACCTTCCTTTCTGATTTTGTTTGCCGTTTAATAGGGCTTGTCTTTGGGATCTCCCACAGACAGCACTTCTCTGCGCTAGCCTTATTATACTATCCTTTCGCCTGGAAAACAATCTTCCCGCCCGTAAAAACAGGCAAAACAGTGCCCGCAGGTATGACCTGCGGGCACTGTTTTACTCATCAAAAACCTCGTAGAGTTCGCGGCACGCACGCTGCAAGCCGCTCGAACAAATGCTTGCACTTGTTCGAGCGTTTCAGGAGAAGAACTTGTCGTGCACCGCCTGGACCGCCTTGTCGGCATCGGCTGCGTCCACCAGGACCGAGATCTTGATCTCGCTGGTGGAGATCATGCTGATATTGACGCCCGCGTTGTAGAGGGCCTCAAACATTTTGGAGGCCACGCCGGGGTTGTTGATCATACCCGCCCCCACGATGGAGACCTTGGCGATGTCGTCGCTGACGTCGATGTGGTCAAAGCCCAGGTATTCCCTGTTCTCCTCCAGCACCTGCTTGGCACGGTCCTTATCTCCCTTGGCCACTGTGAAGCTGATATCCTTGGTATCCCCCCGGCCGATGGACTGGAGGATGATGTCCACATTGATCTTCTCCTTGGCCAGCAGGGAGAAGATCTTGAAGGCGATGCCCGGGGTGTCCTGGAGTCCCACCAGGGCCAGACGGGCCACGTCCTTGTCCTTTGCGACGCCGCTCACATGGGTTTTTTCCATCTTCTTTACGACCTCCTTGACTTTGGTCCCGGGATTCCCCGAGAAGCTGGAGATGACCTCCAGATTGACGTTGTAGCGCTTGGCCATCTCCACCGAGCGGTTGTGGAGCACCTGGGCCCCGAGGGTGGCCAGCTCCAGCATCTCGTCGAAGGTAATCTCCTCCAGCTTCCGGGCCCCCTTCACGCGGCGGGGGTCGGCTGTGTATACCCCGTCCACATCGGTGTAGATCTGGCACAGGTCGGCGTGGAGGGCGGCGGCCAGAGCCACCGCCGAGGTGTCCGAGCCCCCCCGGCCCAGGGTGGTAATGTCGTCGTACTTGTTGATGCCCTGGAAGCCGGTGACGATGACGATGCACTTCTTGTCCAGCTCGGCCAGGAGCCGCTCGGTGTCAATGCGGGAGATGCGTGCGTTGGAGTAGGTGGAGTTGGTCCGCACCCCGGCCTGCCAGCCGGTGAGGGAGATCACCGGGTAGCCCATGGCCTCGATGGCCATGGCGCACAGGGAGCAGGAGATCTGTTCCCCGGTGGACAGGAGCATATCCATCTCCCGCTTGGAAGCGTTGGGGTTGATCTCCCGCGCCTTCTCAATCAAATCGTCCGTGGTATCTCCCTGGGCGGAGAGCACAGCCACCACGCTGTGCCCCCTGCGGTAGGTCTCGGTGATGATGCAGGCCACGTTGCGGATCTTGTCCGCGTCGGCCACCGAGCTGCCGCCAAACTTCTGTACAATCAGTCCCATGTATGGTGTACCCCCCATTGGAATATGAACTTCAAATCGGTATCCGGCACTGGACGGCGGGGCCGCCCCGGTGTATCCTATGCCGCGCTCTTCCGCCCCGTCCGGGCGGTGCGGGCCGCTCCTACTCCTCCAGCATACGGAAGGCGGAGAGGACCTCTACGCCGGAGAGCTTCCCGTCCAGCGCGGCGCGGGTCATGGAACCGGTGAGGAAGGCGGTCTCGTCCGCCGTGGCGCCGGGCCGGGCCAGGAAGCCGGCCTCCGGGAAGCGGCGGCGGACCTCCTCCGCGTCCACCCTGGCCCGGACATACCAGCCGCTCTCCAGGCCGTCAGGGGACACGGTCACATCGTCCCCGCCCGGACCCCAGTCCAGATACTTGCGGGTATTGAGGTGCTTGGCCGCGTCCATCACGTCGGCCACCACAGCGCTGGCGGTGGGCAGCTTGCCCGCCCCCCGGCCGTAGAACATCACGTCGCCGATGGCATCGCCCTTGACGGTGATGGCGTTGAACACGTCCTCCACCCCGGCCAGGGGGTTCTCCCCGTCCACCAGGTGGGGGGCCACATAGGCGCACACCCGGCCGTCGTCCCGGCGGATGGCCCGGCCCAGGAGCTTGATCTTGCGGCCGCAGGCGTCGGCATAGCCCACGTCGGCCAGGGTCACGCCGGTGATGCCCTCGGTGGGCACCTGGCGGGGGTAGATGTGCCGCCCAAAGGCCAGGGAGGCCAGGATGCAGATCTTCCGGCAGGCGTCGTGCCCCTCGATGTCGGCGGTGGGGTCGGCCTCGGCATAGCCGTTCTGCTGTGCCTCCTTCAGGGCCGCGTCAAAGCTCAGTCCGGCCCGGATCATCCGGGTGAGAATATAGTTGGTGGTGCCGTTGAGGATGCCGCAGATCTCGGTGAGCTCGTTGGCGGCCAGACACTGGGACAGGGGCCGGATGATGGGGATGCCGCCCCCCACGCTGGCCTCAAAGAGGTAGCTGACGTTTTTCTCTTTTGCCAGCTGGAGCAGGTCGTATCCGTGCTCCGCCACCAGCTCCTTGTTGGAGGTGACCACGCTCTTGCCCGCCCGCAGGGCCCGCTCGGTGAAGTCCCTGGCCACCTTGGCCCCGCCGATGGTCTCCACCACGATCTGGACCTCCGGGTCGTTTTCGATCACCGCAAAGTCGTGGACAAATTTGTCCGCGAAGGGGCTGCCCGGAAAATCCCGCACATCCAGGATGTACTTCAGATTCACCTGGTTGTGGACCTTGGCCCCGATGTGGTCGTTGTTCTTGGTCAGGACCTCGGCCACGCCGGACCCCACGGTCCCGAACCCCAATATGGCTACATTCACCATTTGTCTCTCCCCCTCTGATTGAAACGCCTCTGTCTCCGCGCGGCGGCTCAGCCCGCCAGGATCTCGCACCGGATGACGCCCTTCTGGGCGGCGATGTGGTTGATGAGCTCCTCCACGGGCAGCACCAGTTCCGAGGTCTCGATCCCAATGCTCACCGCCGCGCACCCGCTGACCGGAATACCCTGGTTGATGGTGAGAATATTCCCGCCCGACTGGGCAAAGATATTCAGCAGGGCCGAGAGCACCCCGGGCTCATCCTTCAGCATGATCTGGAAGGTGACGATGCGCCCGTGGAGCATGTCGTTGAAGGGCCGGATGGCGTCCTTGTACTTGTAGAACGCGCTGCGGCTGAGGCCCACGGCCTGGGCCGCCTGGTTCACTGCCGTGGCCTCTCCGGTCTCCAGCATCCGCTTGGCCTCGGCCACCTTCAGGTACACCTCCGGCAGGGCCTCGGCATCCACAATGAAGTATTTTGGCCTGCGTGACATTCTATGCGTCCCTCCCGCTTATGTCCTTCACAGAAAGTCATTTGTACTCGAGCCGAGTTTTAGTGTATCACAGTGCCCCACCGGATGCAACCGAAAATGTCCCCCACGGACACACAACTTTCCACGGCAGAATGTCCTCTTTTTCGTCACAATGACCATAACCGCTCCGGGCGCGGGCCAGGAAGGAGGGCTCTCTTGCCGGAAAACAAACACGCGCGCCTCCTGCTGCGCCTGCTGTACACAGCCCTGGCCCTGCTGGGGCTCTGGCTCTTTCTCACCGTGCTCCTGCCCTGGCTGCTCCCCTTCCTGCTGGCCCTGCTGCTCGCCTGGGCGCTGGAGCGGCCGGTGGCCTTTCTCACGCAGCGCCTCTCCCTGCCCCGGTGGGCCGCGGCGGCCATCTGCACCGTGGTGCTGTCCCTGCTGCTGTGCGGCGCGCTGGGGCTGGTCCTGTGGCGGCTGGGGTATGAGGCCTCCCTCCTGCTGGGCCGTCTGCCCACGCTGCTCTCCGCCCTGCCCTCCCTGGGCGCGGCGCTGGAGGACTGGGCCTACCGCTTCCTCGTGGCCGCCCCGGTGGGCCTTCAGGAATTTCTCCGCGACGCCCTGGACGGCCTGGTCTCCCGGGGCATCGCCATCCCGAACCAGTTCTACGACGCGCTGGCCGGCCTGGTCGGCAGCGTGCTCTCCGCCCTGCCCGACATAGGGCTCTTCCTCTTCACCACCGCCCTGGCCACCTACTTCACCAGCGCCAGCCGCCCCGGCGTGCTCGCCTTTCTCCGGCGGCAGATCCCCCGGGCCTGGCGGCCCAGGCTGGACGCCGCCCGGCGCCTGCTGCGGGGCACCCTGGGGGGATGGCTCCGGGCACAGGGGCTGCTCATGCTGGTCACCTTCGGGGAGCTGACGGTGGGTCTCCTCCTGCTCCGGGTGGACCTGGCCGTGCTCCTGGCCGCCCTCACCGCCCTGCTGGACGCCCTGCCCGTCTTTGGCACAGGGACGGTCCTCCTCCCCTGGGCGGTCTTCTCCCTGCTGTCGGGAAACTGGCCGCGGGCGCTGGGTCTGGTGGTGCTCTACGGCGTCATATCCGCGGTGCGCAGCCTGCTGGAGCCCAAGCTGGTGGGAGAGCGGCTGGGCCTGCCCCCGCTGGCCGCCCTTCTGGCCATGTATGTGGGATTCCGGGCCTTCGGCGTGGCGGGCATGATCCTCGCCCCCCTCTGTGCCATCCTGCTCAAGCAGTTCCACGACTGCGGCCTGCTCCGCCTGTGGAAGGATTAAAATTCCAGACAAAAAGCGCCCCCGGCGCGCCGAAGCACGCCGGGGGCGTCTGTTGTTTTGCTAGGCCGCCGGGACGTAGGGCTCGTTCTCATCCGGGCCCGAGGTGGTGGCCGGCGGCGTGGGCTCCGCCGACGCTTCCGGGTCGGGGGTGGTCACCGGCTCTCCGGTCTCGGTGGGCGGGACGGTCTCCTCCCCGCCGGGGTCGGGCTCCGTGACCACGGGCCAGGTGGCGGGGTCGCTGATGTCAAAGCCCGGCCACTGCTCCTCCGTGGGCCAGGTGGCGGGGTCAAAGGGGTCGAAGTTCAGGGGGTCATAGGCCTCCGGCTCGGTGGGCGTGGTGTGGAGGGTGCAGTAGGCCTCCTCGCCCAGGGAGTCGATATAGGACTTGGTAAAAACATAGTCATTGGCCAGCACGCCGTTGATGTCGGGCCGGTCCAGCACCATCAGGCAGACCGTGTTGCGGCTCTCCTCCGGGCAGTACTCCCCGGCCAGGTGGTACATGCCGGTGGGGTTGCCGCTGCTGTTGAGGATGGGGCAGTCCAGGCAGATCTCCACCAGCCCCTCCTCCGAGTGGACGGTGCAGTACTGGGTTGGCTCATCCCCCTCGAAGAACCAGCCGGTGGTGGTCTGGACACCTCTGGGGTCCATGGCGCAGTAGTCGTTGAGCAGCATCCCGCTCTCCGCGCACAGGCTCCGCTGCACCAGGCCGTCCGGGGTGTTGAAGTCCTTGTTCTCCAGCCCCTCGTGGAGGGGCTCCATGACCTTTTTCCACATGCCGGGCGCCGGGTTGCCGTTGCTGCGGATGCGCTCCTGCTGGTCGTAGCCCACCCAGACCGCGGCGGTGTAGTAGGGGGTGTAGCCCACGAACCAGCGGTCGTAGTTGGAGGAAGAGGAGCCGGTCTTGCCGGCCACCGTCATGCCAGAGATCTGGGCCCCGGTGCCGGTGCCCCGGTTGACCACGTTCTCCAGCATATAGTTCATATACCAGGCGGTCTCCTCGCTGATGACGGGCACACCCACCCGGTCGGTGGTGTTGTCCAGAATGACCTTGCCGTTGGAGTCCCGCACCACGGTGTAGGTCCTGGGCTCCAGGTACACCCCGTCCCGGGGGAACATGGAGAAAGCCGCCGCCATGTGGAGCACCGACACGCCGTCGGTCAGGCCGCCCATGGACAGGGGGGCCAGGTCGATGTCGGAATAGGTGCGGCCGTTCCGCTCCTCGCTGTACACCAGGTCGTCCTCAAAGCCGATGCCGATGAGGAAGTTGTAGGACTCCTGGGGGGTCAGCAGGGCCAGGGTGCGCACGGCCACCGGGTTGGAGGAGCGCTGGACGGCCTCAAAGACCGACATGCGGCCGCGGAACACCCCGTCCACGTTGACCGGCCAGGCGTTGCCTCCCTCCAGGCGGTAGGGCGCGTCGTCAAAGACCGTGCTGGGGGTGATGAGCCCCGCCTCGATGGCCGGGGCGTAGACCGACAGGGCCTTGAAGGAAGACCCGGGCTGACGCAGGGAGTCGCTGGCCCGGCTCCACGAGCGGCTGCCCTCCTTCTCCCCCATGCCGCCGGCCAGGGCCACCACGTCGCCGTTGGGGTCCACGATGACGATGGCCGACTGGAGCTGCTGGCCGGAGGAGGACACGATGTCCAGGTTGGAGGTGTCCTGATATACCGAGTCCACGATGGCCTGGACCTCCGGGTCAAGACAGGTCTCAATGGACAGTCCGCCGTAGAATACCATGTTGCTGGCCACCCGCTGGTCATAGCCCAGTTCCACCAGATCAGCGATCACGTCGTCGATGACCTGGTCCTCGTACCAGGTGTAGGGGTCGTCGCTGGAGCTGGAGGTGGTCTCCCCCTCCTCGTCCACACTGGCACTGGTGAAGTTGAGGCCGGCCTCGATCTGGGCCACCGCCTCCTCGTACTCCTCCTGGGTGATCATGGGGTTGCCATCCCGATCAGTCTGCTCACTCATGGCATAGAGCACGTTGAGAGCCCGGTTGGCGTTATTGTTGCGGCCCCAGTCGGGGTTGGTGGTGCCGTCCTCGTTGAGGCCGGAGGCATAGGGGTCATAGAGCGAGGGGTTGTTGGTGATGCTGATGAGGCTGGCGCACTCGGCCAGGCTCAGCTCGGTGACGTTCTTGCCGAAGTACCGGTACGAGGCGGTGTACACGCCGTAGCACCCGTGGCCCATGTAGATCTCGTTGAGGTAGTAGGTCAGGATCTCCTCCTTGGAGTAGTTCTTCTCAAACTCCAGGGCCCGGAAGATCTCCGTGATCTTCCGCTTCACCGTGACCTCCTTGTCCTGGGTCACGTTCTTGATGAGCTGCTGGGTGATGGTGGAGCCCCCCTGGATGTCCCCGCCGGTGAACATGCGCAGCACCGCGTTGGCGGTGCGGATCCAGTCCACGCCGTTGTGGGTCCAGAAGCGCTTGTCCTCGATGGCCACTGTGGCGTTGATGAGATCCTCCGGGATCTCGCCAAACTCGATCCAGATGCGGTTCTCCTCGCCGTGGATGGTCCGCAGCTCCTGGAGCTCGCCGGTGGCCCGGTCGGTGTAGTACAGGGTGCTGGACAGGGACATATCCATGCTCAGGTCGTAGAGGTCCAGGTTGGCCTGGGGCACGATGACGGTACTGATGTAGACCGCGGCAAAGCAGGCCAGAATGGCGCCGGTGGTGATGAACACCAGCAGCAGGGTGCCGACGACCTTGGCCGCCGTGGCCACGGGGTGGCCGTGCCGCCGCTTCTTCCGCCTGCGCTGGCCCGTCCCCTCCTGGGGGGCGGCGGAGCGCCGGGGCTGTTGGCTGTTGTGATCCAATGTGACACCTCCGAATGTGGTGGGTGAACGAACCATACCCAATCGTTTCTCTCTGCCCAGATCCAGGGCGTGATTTTCTCCGCCGCTCCGCTGGCCCCACGGGACCCGCGCCGGCGGTGCCAAGCAGATGGCAGGTTTTGCACACACTCTTTGGCTATTATATCACATTTCAGCCCCTTGTCCACCCTAAAAATAACCATTTTATGGTTATCGTGGAACTCCGGCGAAAAATTGCACCATCCGGCCCTTGCATTTTTCTCCCATTGAGGGTACAATATCACCAGAGGAAGTCAGAAAAAATCAAGCGATTTGGGGTATGCTATATGAGCGAGGAGTTCGGCGCGGATTTCATTACCATTACGGACGAGGACGGACAGGAGTTCGAGCTGGAGCACCTGGAGACCATTGAGTACAACGGCCAGACCTATATGGCCTTCTTCCCCGCCGTGGACAGCGACAAAGCGGTCGAGGACATCGACCTGGATGAGGAGTACGGCCTCATCATCCTGAAGGTCGTGGTGGAAAACGGCGAGGAGCAGCTCTCCACCCTGGACAGCGACGAGGAGCTGGAGGCAGTCTATCAGCAATTTATGGAGGTCCTCTTCGAAGAGGAAGAGGAGTCCTGATTTTTTGATTCGACCGTATTCCCCTCTTTTTGGAGCTCGGAAGGCGGTCACACCCTGCTCGGTGCGTGAGGTGCTTTGTTAAAACCCACATCTCTCAAACGGGATGCCCCACTCGGTCCGCGGATCGCAGGCCTCCCGGCCCGGCTCTGACCGGCGCTGGAAGTTGGAAGCGGAGAAACGGACCGGAGGCGACCCACCTGCCATTTCGTGCAGGTTTTTAACCGGGCCCCACGGCCAGAGCGGGGTTTCTTGCCTTCTGCCGCCGGGATGGACAGTCCCTTGTCCATCCCGGCTTTTTATCCCTCCGGGGCTCATTTTCTCCCTAAAATCCCACCTGTTCCCCTTCAAATCCGTTTTAGGGCTTGCAAGCGGGCGGGTTTTCCTGTATAATGCCATGGCGTATTGATGCCCTTGACACACGGACGGGTTACGGTGGCATTTCCCACGTCCCTCCGCAGCTGTCCGGGGCCTTTCCCGAATTTTCATACCCGCGCAATTACAACGAGAGGACTGAACCAAACCATGAGCGCATCCAGAGAAAAGAAGCAGCGTCAGGACCTCCTGAGCCAGGGGCCCACCCAGAAGCAGATCCGGGAGCAGAAGGAGGCCCAGGCGCGGAAGAGAAAGACCGTGATCTATACTGTGATCGGCGTGGTCATCGCCCTCGCCGTGGTGGCCCTGCTGGTCTGGCACTCCGGCATCTTCCAGCGCGGCGTCACCGCCGCCACCGTGGGCGACCGAAATGTCTCCGTGGCTGAGATGCAGTACTATTATAACTATGTCCGCCAGAGTGAGCTGTACTATCAGCAGATGTACTCCTCCTATGGCATCTCCTTCCTGGAGGACCCCTATCAGGCCTATGACTTTACCTCAGAAGACGGGGACGCTCAGGTCTACAACAGCGAGACCGGGCAGACCTACGCCGAGTATTTCGAAGAGAGCGCTCTGAATATGCTCCGGCAGATCACTGCGCTCACGGATGCCGCTGATGCTGCCGGCTACCAGCTCTCCGACGACGGCAAGCAGCAGGTGGAGGACTCCATGGACTCCCTGTCCACCAATGCCACCTCCAATGGCTATCCCAACGCCGCCTCCTATCTGACGGCCCTCTATGGCCGCTATGTGACCGAGGGGCTCTACCGGGATCTGCTCACCGAGCAGATGCTGGCCAGCGAGTACCGCGACCAGCATCAGGACTCCCTGACCTATACGGACGAGGACTTTGAGGCCTACGCCGAGGATCACGCGGCGGAGATCACCAGCTACGAGTACCGCTACGCCTATATCTCTGGCGTGGCCAGCAGCACCACTGACGAGGACGGCAATACCGTGGAGCCCACCGAGGAGGACGAGGCCGCCGCTCTGGAGGAGGCCAAGAACAAGGCTGACGCCATTGTCTCCGGCGTGCAGGCGGCAGAGGGCGACAAGTCTGACGCCTTCAACGAGCTGGTGCTGGAGCAGCTGGGCGAGGACTCCACCTATGCCGACCCCGACACCAACCTGCGCACCGAGATGGGCAGCAACATCAACTCCTCGGTCTACTATGAGTGGCTGAGCAGCAGCGACCGCCAGCCGGGCGACATCACTTCCATCGAGTCCAGCGGCAGCGGCTACTGGGTAGTGCTCTTCCTGGGCAGCGGGCGCAACGACGACCCCACGGTGGACGTGCGCCATATCCTCATCAAGGCCGAGCTGACCGAGGATGACCCCGACACCGAGGACGTGGACGAGTCCTCCGACGTGCC
>DVHW01000244.1 GCA_018711785.1 Candidatus Galloscillospira excrementavium | reverse complement strand
CGGAAAACGCGGGTATTACGGCCGCGCCTTCCAGGGGGAACCAGTTCCCCTTAGATACAGACCAGTGTGCGCACTGGTCTGATACCCCCTCCGGTCTCCGACGGGGCCGGGGGACGGGGCGGCCCAGGCGGATTTCCCGGAACATAACGTGGAGCAGGACAGGAACCTTTTCCCGGTGGTGAAGCAATGGAAGCCAGAAAGAAAAAATTTAAGGGCATCCGCAAGCGCTGGATGGTGAATTCCATCAGCGCCGTGCTCCTGATCGTCCTGTTGGCGGTGACTGCCATCTCGGTGGCCCTGGCGGGGTACTATTACTCCACCATGACCTCCTCCACCAGCGGGCGGGTGTCCACGGCGGTGTCCTTTTTCAACAACATGACCGAGAGCGAGTACTACCAGACGGCCAACACCTACATCAATGACACCTTTGCCGAGCGGGACCGGCTGGAGCTCCAGTTTCTCAACACGGACGGCTCCATCCGCCTCACCTCCTACGGCCTGAAGGTGGGCACCTTCCCCGGCACGCCGGACATCGACGAGGCCCTCCAGAGCACCGACGGCAGGCCGGTCTCCTGGTCTGGCCAGGACCCAAGCACAGGGGAGCACATTCTGGCGGTGTCCTGCGCCATCCGCTACGACGGCACGATTGTGGGCGTGATCCGCATGGTCACCTCCCTGACGCTGGTGGACCGGCAGATTATGCTGGTCATCGGCATCGCCCTGGCCATCGGCATGGCCATTCTGGCCATGGTCTACTTCTCCAACCTCTACTTCGTCCGCTCCATCGTGGAGCCGGTGGCCAGCATCACCGAGACCGCCAAGCGCATCGCCGCGGGCTCCTACGGCATCCAGATTGAGAAGAAGTTTGACGACGAGATCGGCGACCTCACCGACACCATCAACGACATGTCCCTGAAGATCAAGGAGTCGGAGAAGCTGAAAAACGAGTTCATCTCCTCGGTGTCCCACGAGCTGCGCACCCCCCTCACCGCCATCAACGGCTGGGCGGAGACCATCATGGAGGGGGAGGTGCGGGACGCCGAGGACGTGAAGAAGGGCATGGGCATCATCGTGTCCGAGGCCCGGCGCCTGACCAACATGGTGGAGGAGCTGCTGGAGTTCTCCCGCATCCAGGACGGCCGGTTCACCCTGTCCATCGAGCCGGTGGACATCAAGGCAGAGTTTGCCGACGCGGTGTACACCTACCGGGAGTTCTTCCGCAAGGAGGGCATCGCCCTCAACTACGAGGAGTGCGACGAGGACTTCCCCCCCATCCCCGCCGACCCGGAGCGGCTGCGCCAGGTGTTCTCCAATCTGCTGGACAACGCGGCCAAGCACGGCGGCAGCGGCAAACGCATCGACACGGCCATCCGGAGAGGCGAGGAAGGGGAGGTCGTCATCGTCATCCGGGACTACGGCCCCGGCATCCCGGAGGAGGAGCTGCCCCACGTCAAGTACAAGTTCTACAAGGGCAGCTCCAAGGCCCGGGGGAGCGGCATCGGCCTGGCGGTCTGCGAGGAGATCGTCACCCGGCACAACGGCCGGCTGGACATCGGCAACGCCGAGGGGGGCGGGTGCATTGTGACCATCCACCTCCCGACTGGAACATAAGTTCGAAAAACAACCCGCGCCCCTTGCAATCAGGGCGCGGGTTTGGTACAATAAGAAATTGAGAATTGATACTGGATAATTGGTAATTTCCGATGGCGGGAGGAGTGCCTCAGAACACACGGCTCTCTCTGGCGGCAGTTCTCAATTGTCAATTTTCAATTATCAATTATCAATTCAAACACAAGGAGACTCTGACTCAATGCCAAATGAAACCAAGCAGTCCTGCGCCACGCCCTTTAAGACCATGATCGGCGGGCAGGCCCTCATCGAGGGAATCATGATGATGGGGCCGGAGAAAAAGGCTATCGTGGTCCGCAGGCCGGACGGCGGACTGGAGACCAAGGTGGAGGAGCGCGTCCTCATCAAGGACAAGCACCCCATACTCGGCGTGCCCTTCATCCGGGGCATCTTCAACTTCGGCTCCTCCCTGGCCAACGGGGTGAAGGCGCTGATGTACTCGGCGGAGTTCTATCCGGAGGACGAGGAGGCCGAGCCGGAGGAGCCCTCCAAGTTCGAGGCATGGCTGGAGCGCACCCTGGGCAGCGAGAAGGCGGCCTCCTTCTTCGTCACCCTGGCGGTGGTGCTGGGGGTGTGCTTCTCGGTGCTGCTGTTCTTTATCCTGCCCACCTTCCTCACCGGGGGACTGCTCTACTTCTTCCCCGGTTTCCCCCTGTGGGGGCGCAATCTCATCGAGGGCGTGCTGAAGATCGCCATTTTCATGGGCTACCTCATTCTCTGCTCCAGGATGAAGGACATCCACCGGACCTTCTGCTACCATGGGGCGGAGCACAAGACCATCTTCTGCTATGAGAAGGGCCTGGAGCTGACGGTGGAGAACGTGCGGCCCCAGCCGAGGCACCACCCCCGCTGCGGCACCAGCTTCCTCTTCGTGGTCATCTTCGTGTCCATCCTCTTTTCCAGCATCTTCTTCGCCTTTTTCGAGTTCACCAATGTGTGGCTGCGCACCCTGGTCCACCTGCTGCTGCTGCCCCTGGTGGTGAGTGTGACCTATGAGATCAACCGCTTTATGGGCCGGCACGACAACTGGTTCACCCGCATCTGCACCGCCCCGGGCATGTGGATGCAGAACTGGACCACCTTCGAGCCGGACGACTCCATGATCGAGGTGGGCATCACCGCCCTGAAGGCCGTGCTGCCGGAGGAGAAGGGAAAGGACGCGTGGTGACAGGAAGCGCCGAGCCGTCGTGAGCAGGTGGCTAAGACCCGGAGCGGAGCGAACGGACCGGAGGCCCCTCGGGGCCGCAGGCCGGCT
>DVHW01000243.1 GCA_018711785.1 Candidatus Galloscillospira excrementavium | reverse complement strand
AGTAAATTTATTGCGCTGTGAAGCCACTGATGTCCCTTTTTTACCTTGGAAGGGGCAATTGCGTTTCAAATCATCATTAGGACTGGAGGCATAAGATTGAAGAAGAAATTTTTTGCGGAGTTATCCCGTCGCCTGTACGTGGACGGAATTGAGTCGACTGCCAGAGAGAATGAGCGCCTGGAGGTATCGCTTCACGGCCAGCCTGTCCTCTTCGTTTCACCGGCCAGTGATGTATTTTTACTGCCTGCGGGAAGCAACAACGAGGAGGCCAGCGAGTTGTACCATCAGGTGGCTGTAGTCGCAGACGAGGTATATGGTTATGCGGAAGCGGTGCAAAACACTCCCCTGCTACCGTCCTGCCGCCGGAGCCCGCCCTGCTCAGGCTCTACATGCCCCTGACTGCCGATTTCTACCCCCGGGACGAGTGGGGGGAGCTGTCCGAGGATGGAGAGGCCTGGGATGGCCGGACCCTCCTGGACTATGAGGACAGCATCCTGGCCGCCTTAATGAAAGAGCGAATGCCTGAGGAGAAGGAGCGGGGCCTCATGCACTGGTACGGTGAGCAGGACAGTGTAGACGCTAAAGTCCGCTCCGCCGAGTTCACGGTGGAAGTCCGGGATGGGCAGCTCTGGGGTGTGGCGGAGTGCCGGGTGATGGGGGAGCTCTCCCCGGAGGAGCTGGACAGACTGAAGAACTATCTCAGCGGCCAGGCAGCGGACGGCTGGGGCGAGGGCTTCGAGCGGCGGGAGATCCAGGTAGACGGAGGAGAGCTGTATGTCCACCTATGGGTTCCGGACAACTGGAGCATCCAGACCGAGCAGGAACAGTTTGACAGTGCGGAGCAGCAGGTGCAGCGGGAGATGGGAGGGATGACACTTGGATAGCACAGAACAGGGCACGACCATAGAATAGGAGCATCATATCAAGACAGGGGCCGTTTCCCGGAAAAGGGGAAAAACAGCCCCTGCTTTTTTATGCCCTTTTTCGGGAAAGCGGGCCCGGAAAGGGGAGAAACATGCGGGAAGAACAACTGCTGGCCTATCTGAAAGGGACCTGCCCCGGGTGGGCACGCCGGGCGGGCGGGGTGAAGCTGGCGCGGGCGCTGGGTGTCAGCAACACAGAGCTGCGGAAGGCCGTCAACCGGCTGCGGCGGAGGGGGCTCCCCATCGCCAGCGATCCGGGCGGCTACTTCTACGCCCAGACTGCCGGCGAGGTCTACGCCACGATCCGCCAGCTCCGGAAGATGGCCGGCGGCCTGGAGGCCGCCATCCGGGGGCTGGAGCGGGCTTTGGACGGATTTGGAGAGGGCGGTGACTTGCCCTGAACAGCTTTATGAGCTGGGTGGGCGGGAAGAAGGCGCTGCGGGAGGAGGTTGCCCGCCGGTTCCCGCTGTCCTATGAGCGGTATGTAGAGGTGTTTGGAGGCGGCGGCTGGGTGCTGTTCCACAAGCCCCCCGGCAATGACTTCGAGGTCTACAACGACTTCAACGGCCTGCTCGCCAATCTGTTCCGCTGTGTGCGGGACAAGCCGGACCTGCTGATCCGCGCCCTGGACTATATGCTCAACTCCAGAGAGGACTTCGACCGGGCACGGCTGACCCTGCGGCAAGCGCGCACTACGGAGATCCAGCGGGCCGCCTGGTTCTACCAGATCATCCGGCAGAGCTACGCATCCGCCCTCACCAGCTTCGCCAGCCAGCCCCATGACCTGTGGAGCGACTTCCCACTCATCCGCCAGGCCCACCGGCGCCTGGCCAATGTGGTGGTGGAGCACCAGGACTTCGGGCCCCTCATCCGGCACTACGACCGACCGGAGACCTTTTTCTACTGCGATCCGCCCTACCACGCCACGGAGGGGTATTACCAGAACATCGGCGAGGACGGCTTTACGGAGCGGGACCACATCCGCCTGCGGGACACCCTGTGCTCCATCGAGGGCAAGTTTCTGCTGTCCTATAACGACGACGCCTTCATCCGGAATCTCTACGACGCCCCCGGCATCCGGATCCAGCCGGTGAAGCGGCTGAACAACCTCCGGCAGCGGTACGACCCCAGCTGTCAGTTTGCCGAGCTGTTCATCGCCAATTACGATATGGCAGAGCGCGCCCGGGCCAACGCCCAGTTTGATCTGTTTGACGACCAGAAGGGAGTGTTTGACGATCTATTTTAAGCTGTACCATGCCCCCGGGCGAAAGACCCTGGCCCTCCCCCGGGCCGTCCTCCAGCTCTCCGGGCTCTCGGAGGCGGAGGAGCTTGGACTGCGCCTCGAGAGCGGCTGCGTTCTGTTGACGCGGAACCGTCTCACAGCCGGTGAGTGCGGGCGGGTCATCCGCCTCCTGCTCTCCACGGCTACTATGCTGACCGCCCGCTTGGCAAGGGCCAGCCGGGAGGTGCCGGAGACGCGCAGGACAGGCTCTGTGGCTGTCGGCGGGGATGGCCCCTTCTGCGGCCTGGACGACAGGTTCCTTCTCCTCCTGCTGTCTGCTGGCGCGGACCCGGAGGGGCTGCGGTTGCTCCTGACGCTGGAGGGGGCCGAGGATGAATGATACGTATTTGTACCCCCGGTCCGCGGAAGAGGCCCCGCCATGGGCGGGATGACACTGTAACAAAAAAGGAGAGAACAGAAAATGAAACGAAAACTCACACTCTGCGCTGCGGCACTGTGTCTGGCTGTGTTGGGGATGCCTGCGGCCTATGCCGCCGCCATCCCCGAGACACCTGCGGCGCCGGAGGTCTGTTACCCCACCTCTGTCTCCCGGAGCGAGGACGGCACGGAGGTCCGCAAGTACTACGACCTGTCCACGGAGGACGACCCAGCGGGCATCCCCCGGTCTGACTTCGAGCAGGACGGCTTCCGCTATACCCTCACGGACCTTCTGAAGCAGGAGCTGCCGGAGTACGAGAACCGTCCGCACACGGAGACCGTCTCTCTGGAGAGTAAGAGCAAGGACATGGAGGCCGTGCTGGCCCTGCTCCCCCAGGAGCGGGAGTTCATCACGGAAGACGGGCTCTCCGGCGTCCTGACGCTCCAGCTGGACACGGTGCAGGTGGAGCCGGCCGGGTACGGCAGCGCCGCCAAAGCGGTGTCCGCCACCCGGACCTACCCCAATTTGGCCGGTCAGGACACCGCAGGCATCCCCAAGACCATCGAGGAGGACGGCAGGACCCTGACCCTCCAGGGCATCGACTGGAGGACGGACAACACCGCCTCTGTCGGCGGCTATGCTCTGGGGGACCGCTTCACCGCGGTGGCCACCTACACCGGCACCGCCACCAGCACCTATGTCAAGGGCTATACGGTGACGGCGGACTATACCGGGACAGTCAGCCGCATCGCCCTGGACCGGGTGCGCTATGTGGCCATCTTTGCCGGCACGCCTCTGGAGCCGGTGGTGGAGGCGCCCGCGCCGGAGGAGAGCCCGGCCAGGTTCCACTGGGCGGTGCTCCTGGTCCCCGTTGGCCTTGTGGCCCTGGCCGGAGCGGGCATCGGCGCGGCCCTGTTCCTCCGGCGGCGACGGGAGAGTGAGGAGGGAGGCGATGTGGCGTGAAGCGTATCCTCGCGGGGGCGCTCGCCCTCTGCCTGACGGCGGTTCTGGCCCTCCCCGCCAGCGCGCTGGAGTATGCGATCCCCGCCCCGGACGGCCCGGACTACGGCACGCCCACCTCGGTGGAGAGGATCCACACCGCGGACGGCGGGGCCCGGGAGAACGAGGACGTGAGCAAGAACGCCGCCCTCATCCCGCCGGGATTTGGAACCGCCAGCGCCGACGCCCTGGGTACCGGGATGCCCCTCACGCCCAATCTGGCGCCCGGCTTCCTGCCAGACGCCGGCACGGCGGTCCGCGGAAGCAACTCTGCCGTGGTAATACCGGGAGTCCCGGCGGACACGGTGCTCTCGCCGCCTGTCCTCCGCTTCACCGCGGTGACCAGCGGTCTCTATGATGAGGACGGCAGCCTCGGCACCCTGCGCATCCCGTCCATCGGCGTCACTGTGCCGGTCTGCGAGGGCACGGACAGCGGGGCCCTCTCCCGAGGCGCCGGACACTTCGAGGACACCTCCATCTGGGACGGCAACGTGGCCCTCGCCGGCCACAACCGGGGCGCCCACGGTATCTTCGGCCGGCTGCACACCCTGGAGCCCGGGGCGGAGCTCACCCTGACCACCAGCCTGGGGACCCGGCGCTACCAGGTGGTCTCGGTGGAGAAGGTGGAGGAGTGGGACACCTCCGGCCTGGCCCCCACGGCGGATGACCGCCTCACCCTCTACACCTGCGTCCGGGACCAGCCGGAGTACCGCTGGCAGGTGTTGGCGGCAGCGGTGTAGCTCATGAAGCGGCACTCCTCTGCCTGCCAATTTTTCTCCGTTTTCACGGGACGGTTTTCTCGACTTCCGCCTCTGTTTCCGGTATGGTGTGCTTCCCGGACGGCAGAAAAAGGCAGAAGGAGGAACAGGGGGATGAAACGAGGGAATTGCGGGCTCTTCCTGGCCGGCGTGGTCTGCGGCGGGATGCTCTTTGGCGGCGGAGCTGCCTGGGCGGCCGGGGTGCTGGCCCACCCCAGCACCCACCACGTCACCGTGGACGGTATTCCGGTGGACGTCGCGGCGTACACCATCCAGGGGAACAACTACTTCAAGCTGCGGGACATCGCCGCCCTGGCGGACTTCGGCGTCACCTGGGATGGCGCCACCTCCACCGTGGAGATCGACACGGGCGCCCGCTATGTGCCAGAGCCGCCGGAAGACCTGTATCGGGTCCGGGAGGAGATCGTCCGCCGCACCAACGCCCTGCGCCGGGCGGAGGGCGTGGCCGAGCTGGCTCTGGACGCGGACCTGATGGCGGCGGCCCAGGTGCGGGCGGAGGAGGCCGCGGCCAGTCTGGCCTACCGGCATCAGCGGCCGGACGGCAGCAGCTTCCGGAGCGTCCTGCGCTATACCGGGTCCATGTACGCCGGGGAGAACCTGGGCATGAAGGACACCACCACCCCGGCGGAGCTGGCCCGGCTCCAGGTGGACTCCTGGGCCGCCTCGGACGGCCACCGCCGGAACCTGCTGGACCCGTCCTATCAGGCCGCGGGGGCGGGGATCGCACAGGACAAATACGGGATGTACTACCTCGTCCAGCTGTTCGCCGGAGGGGACTACGTCATCACCGGCGTAGACGGCCCCATTCTACCGGGAAAATAAATACGACGCATCATCTTGGGAAGCGCCCCGCCGGCAGGCGGGGCGCTTCCTGCTGTAAAAAGGAGGTCCTATGAAAAAGCGACTCATTGCCCTGCTGCTGACGGCGGCGGCCCTGCTGGGCCTGCTGACCGGCGCGGCGCTGGCCGCCAGCACCACGGGCGCCGGCATCAGCCACACCACCAATCCCAACCACTGGATCAAGCGGACCAGCAAATCCGGCGGCTCCTACACCTATAAGCCGCCCCTGGTGGACGGCAAGTGGGCCTACTGCGTGGACTTCGGGTACAGCTACAACTCCGAAAGCCCCCAGTTCCTGGCCAGCTACCGCTGGACCCACGCCACCGGCGCCGACGCGGAGGACCTGCTGGAGCGGGCCGTCACCCTCTCCGGCATGAGCGACTACTCCGGCGAGGTGCTGGAAAACGTCAAGTGGCTCATGTCCTACATCAACCAGCACTATACCCTGGACGACGCGGCCCTGGGCGCTGCGATGATGTGCGTGCAGACCTATGTGTGGGACAACATGTCCTACAAGGGCCACGGGGACACCAGCGACGGCGGACAGATTGACGACGGAGGCTACGCCGACCCGGTGACCTATGAGCAGTACAAGGAGATGTACACCCAGCTGCTGGAGGTCAAGGCGGCGGAGGACGCCCGGCTCCAGCGGCAGGTGGCGGACTACGCGGCCCAGGGCATCCGGGCCCGGGTGGAGGCGGACCCGGCCTCCCAGTGGGCGGTGCTGGCCAGCTCCAGCGTCAGCGGGAGGCAGAACTTTTTCAACTACAACGAGAGCCGCGTCGTAGTCGTGGACGACGAGCCCGTCCAGGAGCCGGAGGAACCGGAGGCGGCAGTCCTGACCATCGCCAAGCGGGACAGCACAACAGGGCAGCCCCTGGCCGGGGCGGTGTTCCAAATCGAGGGCATCGACCAGGGCTACACCCACACCGCCACCACGGGCCCGGACGGCCAGGCGGCGGTGGAGGGGCTCTACCCCGGCAGCTACCGCATCTCCGAGGTGTCTCCCCCGCCGGGCTACCTCCCCAGCGGCCAGGTGCAGACCGTGTACTTTGACGGGCAGCGGTCTATGGAACTGACCTTTGAGAACGACCCGGCGGCGGTCCTTCGGCTGGAGAAGCGGGACGCCGACACCGGCGCCCTGACTACCGCCGTCTTCGACGTCTACCGGGACGAGCAGCACATCGACACCATCCGGGTGGAGGGGCAGTACACCCTCTCCGGTCTGGACGAGGGGGTCTATCAGTTCGTGGAGGTCTCCTGCGAGGGCAGCTATGTCCTGGACCCCACGCCCCACAGCATCCACGTGGACCCGGCGGGCTCCGGGACCCGGACCTATGAGCTGACGGTGACCAACCGGCGCAAGCCGGGCCTGGAAATCCGGAAGTACGACCGCGTCAGCGGGCAGCCCCTCTCCGGGGCTGTCTTCCAGGTCTATCACGATGCCGCCTTCTACGGGACCTTCACCACCGACGAGTCCGGGTGCATCTACCTCAACAGCCTGCCTCCCGGGACCTGGCGGGTGGTGGAAACGGCGACAGACGCGGACCACCTAGTGAACGCCGTGCCCCAGGAGGTGGAGCTGGAGGCGGGGGACGGCGTCCGGTCCCTGGTCTTCTTCAACGACCTGAAGCCGGGTGTCCGCATCTGGAAGCTGGACGCCGGGGATCTGGCCACCCCAATCCCCAACGCCCGCTTCCGGGTGGAGGCAGTGGACGGGAGCTACGGACCCCAGGAATTTCTGACCGGGGCGGACGGGACCATCGACCTGTCCCGGCTGCCGGAGGGCAGCTACCTCATCACGGAGCTGGAGTGTCCCAGCTATGTGGTGGACGACGCCCAGCGGGTGGTCCACCTGGCGGGGAACGAGAGGGCGGAGTTCGTCTTCACCAATGCCAAGCTGCCCTCCCTGGAGCTGACCAAGACCAGCTCGGACGGGACACCCCTGGCCGGGGTGTCCTTCCGGCTGGCCCGCATCGCCGACGGCGGGCACTACCTGGACCGGACCACCGGGGCGGACGGAACCATCACCTGGGAGGGGCTGGAGCCCGGGGTCTACTCCCTGGTGGAGACCGCCACGGCGTCCGGCCATATCCTGGACCCCACGGAGCACCACATCCAGCTCTTCCCCGGCATGGTCAGCACCATCCACCTGGAAAACCACCGGCGGCCCAACCTGACAGTGGTGAAGCGGGACGCGGACACCGGGTCGCCGGTGGAGGGGGCAGTCTTCCTGGTGGAAGCGGCGGACGGCCACAGCGTGGATGAGCTCCGGACCGGCCCGGACGGCACAGCCACCCTGGAAAACCTCCTGCCCGGGGTGTACCAGGTCTCCGAGAAATCCGTGCCGGCCCCATACCTGCTTGACGTGGAGCCCCAGCTGGTCACCCTCTACCCGGACCGGGACCGGACGGTCTACTTTGAGAACCACAAGCGGCCCGTTATTGAAATTATCAAGGAGAATGAGGTCACTCACGACCCCCTGGAGCATGTCCCGGTGCAGGTCTGGTATGCCAGCGGCAGCACCTCTACCGGCGAGTACAACGACCTGGGGGTGTTCTATACCGACTCGGAGGGACGCATTGTGCTCTCTGACCCGGACCTCTCCCTGCGGGACGGCTGGTTCCGCATTGAGGAGCTGGAAGCCCCGAAGGGCTTTTCCCTGACCGAGTCCAGCAGGCAGGAGGCGTTTGTGGCCGCGGGGAAAAGCCACACCTTCCGCATCTTCAACCGGCCGAACTCGGCCATTGTGGTGTGGAAGTACGACTCCGAGAGCGGCGCGGCCATCGAGGGAGCGGTGTTCCAGGTCCGTTACCTCTCCGGCAGTACCTCCGGCACCGGAGGCACGGTCATCGGCACCTACCGCACCTCGGTGAATGGCTCCTTCACCGTCACGGACTGTGAGCCTGGCACCTACATCATCGAAGAACTCTCCAGCGACGACTCCCATGTCATCGACACCCCGCCTCAGACGGTCTACCTCTCCGGTGAGGAGCAGGAGGTCGTGGAGGTCCATTTTGGAAACAGTCCCATGGGTTCTTTGCTGATCAAGAAGGTGTCCAGCGCCGACAACTCCCCCATTTCGGATGTCCAGTTCTTCGTGACCGAGAGCGACGGCACCGTGGTGGGTGACGGCAACGGCTACTTCGTTACCGATTTCACCGGCGCCATCCTCATCGACGGCATCGACCCCGGCACCACGCTGGTGGTCCGGGAGACCCGGGCCAAGGAAGGCTTTCTGCTGGATGACACACCCCAGACCGCCCGGATCCAGGCCGGCCAGACGGTGACGCTGGAGTTCCGAAACCAGCCCCTGGGGAACCTGATCCTCCACAAGCTGGACAGCGTGATCAAAGAGCCCCTGGAGGGGGTGCAGTTCAGGATCACCTATGCAGACGGCTCCTACCTGCCGGACGAGGGTGGGAAGCTCTCCTCCAACGGCCTGTACTGGACAGACGGGAACGGGCAGATCACCCTGTCCGGCATCACGGGCACGGTGGTAGTGACCGAAGTGCAGAGCATCCCCGGCTACGCCATTGACCCGGATACCCAGAGCCAGACCGTAGTGGTAAACCCGGATGACACCCAGCACCTCTACTTTTATAACGACCCGGTCTCCGGCATCCTCCTCCGCAAGACGGACAGCACCACCGGCGAGGGCATCTATGGCGTGATCTTCCTGCTCTATGATTCCACAAACACCCCCATCGGGCAGTACACCTCGGATGACCGGGGATATGTGTTCATGGAGAACCTGGAGGCTGGCCGCTACTATCTGCGGGAGCTGGAGAACCAGGGCTACATCCCGGATACGGAGAAAAAGACCGTCTATGTGAAGGCCGGGGAGACCACCGAGGTGTTCTGGGAGAACACCCCCATCACCGGCCAGCTCCAGGTGACCAAGACCTCGGCGGACTACAACACCTGGAATGGCTGGCCCGCCGGCACGCCCATCCCCAATACGGAATTCGAGGTCTACCACGCCGGGACGGGCAGACTGGTGGATACCATCCGCACGGACGGGAACGGCGTGGCCGTCACCCGGCCCCTGCCGCTGGGCCGCTACCGGATTGTGGAGTCCAAGGCGGCGGACTTCTACCTCCTGGACCGGACGCCCGTGGAGGTGGAGCTGGAATACGCCGGGCAGATTGTCCGGGCGGCCATGACGGACAAGAGCCTGTCCACCGGCGTCAGCATCCAAAAGACCGGCTATGTGGAGGTCATGCCCGGCCAGTCCATCCGCTACGACTTCAGCGGCATTGCCAACCAGTCCAATGTCAGCCTCACCTCCTTCTACTGGCGGGACACCCTTCCCACCCAGGCGGTGCGGCTGGACAAGCTGGTCACCGGCACCTACAACACCCCCGGCCGCTACAAGGTGGTCTACAGGACCAGCCTGAGCGGCAGCACCTGGCGGACCCTGGCGGACAACCTGGACACCCGGCAGAACTATGTGCTGGACGCCTCCCCGGCGGCGCTGGGTCTGGCCGCCGATGAGTATGTGACGGAGTTTATGGTCTCCTTCGGCGTGGTGCCCGCCAACTTCCGGCAGGTGGAGGCCCCGCAGGTATACTGCAATGTGGTCTCCTGGCTCACGGGCGGGACCCAGTTCGTCAACCAGGCGGACGTAGGCGGCATCTATGGCGGCCAGTGGATCATGGCCGCCTCCCGGTGGGTGACAAGGGTCTACAAGCCCGCTGAGCCCCTGCCCCGCACAGGATATTAAACTGGCCACGGATATCAAACAGGCGGCCGCCCCAGACCGGGGCGGCCGCCTCACTGCTTAGGAGGTGCTCTATGAAACGCGGCAAATGGTTTCTTTTCCCTCTGACCCTTCTTCTGCTGGCCGGGCTGTTCTGCCTCCCCGCTTGGGCGGCGGAGAGCGCCGGGAGTGTGGCCGACGCGGTGGAGCAGACCTGGGGCGACGCCTCGGCACAGATCCGGTCCGTGGTGGACAGCGTGGTCTTTCCCGCACTGGGCATGGTCCTGGCCATCGCCTTCTTTGTCAAGCTTGCCCTGTGCTACTTCGACTACCGCAAACACGGCCAGTTTGAGTGGACTGGCCCGGCCATCCTCTTCGTCTGCCTGATTTTTGTCCTCCTGGCCCCCAACTACATCTGGTCCATCGTCGGAATTGAGTGAGGAGTCAGCATGGTTCTCCGTGGTCACAGATGCGCAGCACACAGTCGATCAGCGTGTATTCCGCCTTGTTTTCCCAATCACAGAGGTAAAAATCCGGACCAAATCGCGGCACATCTCTGGCCAGAAGGACCACCATGGGGTCATCAAGGCCGTATAGAGAAACGATGCCGTACAGGTCCCCGTTCCAGGTGTTGATGCACACGGCGTGGCACCGCTTTCCCAGTGTGAGCCGGTCCGGGAACTGCCACAGGACCGGCGGGACCGGGTGGGGGCCCTTTGTGCCCCACACAAAAGAAGCGATCTCCGTCCCGTCCATAATGGCGGCGCGGATAGGGTCAAAGGCGGCGGAGAGGACAAATTCCTGTCCGGCCAGCCTGGCCAGACAGTTCAGGGCGATCTTGGCATAGACCCGGAGGCAGTCCGGCAGGCTGACGCAGAAGGAGATGCAGGCTTCCACCCGATGACTCTGGCTCTGGGATTGATCAAAGCCGCGGCATGCAGTCTCAGCGTCCTCTTCGGTGAGCTTTTCCACCATGCGCCGGACCACTGGCTTCACCAGCTCCGGATTTTCTTTCTGGTGGAGTCCCAGAAACCACTTCTTATCCTTCCGGCCCAGCAGATAGGTCCGCGGTGGGATGGAGGGAGACTTGAGAAAGCTGGGACAGCCGTTGTATTCGCGCAGCTCCTCCCAAAAGGCGGGGAGCAATGTCTGGGCAGTCTGGTCTGCGCTGGGCGCAAGGAGGATGCGGACCTCTGCTTTTCCGCTGGGCTCCGATTCTACCGGAACAGAAAAGACGATTTGATTGAGGGGAAAGGGCTGGGCGCCGCGGATATACCCCAGGGCCAGGTCTGCCCGGTCACCCAGGTTGGTCAGCACGCCGATACGGTCCCGGTTGGCGTGCTTCTTTCTCCCCACAGGGGGCAGAAACATCCGCTGTATCGCCACCAGAGGGTTCTCCCGGGCAAACGTCAGCTCCAAACGGGACAACGCGTTGTTCGCCTCATCAGAGACCCAGCCTTTGGGGAGGCAGTGGACCCCGCCAATGCACTCCGGGAAGATGTGCTCGGCAGAAGAGAAATGGGCGCCGGCGCTGTCCGCACCGGTATAGATACACCGTTCCACAAGTCCACCCCTCCTTTCTGGAGGGCTATTATACTACATTTTATTGGTTTTTTCGAGCAATGGAGGTGAGTGACTTTGTTTATCTGGGACTTCGCGGCAAATCCGGTGCTGAATGCGCTGCGGGACTGGTTCTACAGCCAGACGGTAGGTCTGCTGGGGGAGTTCTTTACCCAGATGGGCGGCATGGGGGTGGAGCTGTTTGACCTGGCCTGGGTACAGGCCGTGGTGCTCTTCTTCTCCCGGCTGGCCTGGGCCCTGTTCGGTGTGAGCCTGGTGGTCAGCGGCTTCGAGTGCGGCATCGAGTATGCCTCCGGCCGGGCGGACCTCAAGCAGACGGCCCTCAATGTCCTCAAGGGCTTCCTGGCGGTCTCCCTGTTCACCACCGTGCCCGTCCGGCTGTACGCCCTCTCGGTGTCCCTCCAGGGGATGCTCTCGGCGGGGCTCACCGGCTCGGGACAGAGCATTGGGGAGCTGGGCAGCGACATCCTGGCGGAGCTGGAGAGCGGCGGCGTGCTGGAGCCGTCCGGGCAGGTGCAGTGGGGCATCGGAGGCAATCCCGTCATGCTCCTGTTCTGCGTCATCCTCATGGCCTATGCCGTCATCAAGGTGTTCTTTTCCAACCTCAAGCGGGGCGGCATCCTGCTCATCCAGATCGCCGTGGGGAGCTTGTATATGTTCAGCATCCCGCGGGGGTACACGGACGGCTTCGTGCAGTGGATCAAGCAGGTCATCGGCCTGTGCCTGACGGCGTTTCTCCAGTCCACCATCCTGGTGGCCGGGCTGATGGTCTTCCGGGACCACGCCCTGCTGGGGCTGGGGCTCATGCTCTCGGCCGGAGAGGTGCCCCGGATCGCCGGCGCCTTCGGACTGGACACCACCACCAGGGCCAATATCAGCTCCGCGGTCTACACCGCCCAGGCCGCCGTCAACACCACCAGGACCATCGTACAGGCGGTGGCAAAATGAGCAGTCGGCCGTCCGGGACCGTTATTGTTCCTTCCGCCGGTTTTGCGGCATGCTTTTTGTTGGGATGTGTGAATGGCTTTGAAGGAGGTGTTCGGATATACTTGCCTTACCATCAGGAAAGGAGGTCCCGCCATGGCGGAGGAGACCAGAAACCTATGCGCCCAGGTCCCGTCTGCCCTGCACACAAAAGTCCGGCAGGAGCAGGAGGCGTCGGGGCAGACGCTGAGCGAGTACATGACAGAGCTCATCACTACATTCTATCAATTTAAGGAGGAGCAGAAAAAGATGAACACTGAGACAAGAACTGTGGCCTTTCAGGTGCCGTTCAAGCTGTTCGAGGACTTCAAGGCCTATCTCCAGCGGCACAGTCTGAAGCAGAAGGACTTCTTCCTGGCCTGCATCCAGCGCGCTCTGGCGGACGAGGAGGACGCCTTCCTGTCCGAGACCCAGGATGCCGGACAGGATGAGTGACCATAAACGGGAGGCAGACCGCCGGGGGAACCGGCGGTCTGTCCCTTTCAAAGCGAAAGGAGGGCGCCATGTTTCTCTACCCGGAAGACCTGAAGGCCAAGGCCACGCTGTGGCTGTGGGAGCTGCGGGACGTGGCCGCCATCGGGGTGGGGTGCCTGCTCTCTGTCCTGGCCGCCGCCCGGACGGGGGCCCTGTTCCCCCTGGTGGCCACCGCACTCTATGCCTTCCTGAGCATCCGGCTGGAGGGGGCCAGCATCCTGGACTTCCTCCGGTACGCCGTACACTTTCTCATCCTGGACCAGCAGTATTACGAATGGGGGGAGACCATTGACCAGAGCGCAGAAGAAGGAGCTGCGGCAGCGGCAGACCACCCGGCAGCTCATGGGCATCCGCCAGCTCACCGAACACGGCGCCAAGACCGCCGGCGGGGAGCTGGTCTTTTTCATGGTCAGGCCGGATAACCTCTCCGTCCTCTCCGGGGAGGGCATTCGGGGCCGCGTCAAGCGCCTGACGGACCTGCTGTGCGCCGCCCAGGAGGTGCGCCTGCTGGCCCTGGACTCCCGGGAGTCCTTCCGGCGCAACAAGGACTGGTACCGGCAGCGGCTGGAGCAGGAGGAGCTTCCTGCCATCCGGGAGCTGCTGCGGCGGGACGCCGCCCACCTGGACGAAATCCAGGCCTCTACTGCCTCGGCCCGGGAGTTCGCCCTGGTCTACCGCCTGGGGCCCCGGGAGCCGGAGGCGGACCCCGGCCGCCTGCGCCAGACGGAACAGGCCCTGGGGGACCTGGGCTTTCGGGCGCGGCTGGCCTCGGAGCAGGACGTGAAGCGGCTCCTGGCGGTCTACTACCAGCAGGACGTGACCACCGAGTGGTTCGAGGACTTTGATGGCGAGAGGTGGGTGACAGAGGATGGCTAAGAGAGCACAGAAGAAAACCAAGGCAGCGGCCCATCTCCAGGAGCTGCGGCCCAAGGACTTCCTGGACCTCATCGCCCCGGCCGCCGTCAAGTTCAACACCGACCACTACCTCTGCGGCAGCATGTATCACTGCACCCTGGCCCTGTGCAGCTACCCCGCCTCCACGGAGGAGCTGGCCCTTCTCCGCCGCCTGGGGGAAAAGAGCGGCATCGCCCTGAGCGTCTACACCCGCCAGGTGACCGCGGCGGAGGAAAACGGCATCCTCCACAACGCGGAGAACAAAAACCGCATGGACCGGACCAGCACCAGCCGCATGAAGCAGGCCATCACTGCCGAGGGCAACCTACAGGATGTGGCGGAGCTCATCGCCGCCATGCGGAAGAACCGGGAGCCCCTGGTCCACTGCGCGGTGTTCCTGGACCTGTCCGCCCGGGACCCGGAGGGCCTGCGGCGGCTCCGGGACGAGGTGACGGCGGAGCTGGTGCGGGGCAAGCTGGGCGCGGAGCGCCTCCTGCTCCGCCAGCGGGAGGGCTTCCTCGCCTCCAACCCCGTGGGGCACAACGTCTTTGGGACGCAGTACGAGCGCGTCCTGCCTGCCAGCTCCGTGGCCAACCTCTACCCCTTCAACTACTCCGGCAAGACCGACCCCCGGGGCTTCTACCTCGGCCGGGACCGCTACGGCTCCAACCTCATCGTGGACCTGGACCGAAGGGGGCCGGACAAGACCAACGCCAGCGCCCTCATCCTTGGCAACAGCGGCCAGGGCAAGAGCTATCTCCTCAAGCTCCTGCTGTGCAATCTCCTGGAGAGCGGCAAGTCGGTCCTCTGCCTGGACCCGGAGCACGAGCTCACAGACCTCTGCAGCCACCTGGGCGGGTGCTTTCTGGACCTGATGGGCGGCGCGTACCGCATCAACCCCTTGGAGCCCAAAGTGTGGGACACAGACGGAGCAGAAGAGGAGGACGCCCCCGCCCCCTTCCGGCAGAAGACCCGGCTCAGCCAGCACATCTCCTTCCTGAAGGACTTCTTCCGCACTTACAAGGACTTCCCGGACCGGCACATCGACGCCATCGAGCTGATGCTGGAGCGGCTGTACCGGAGCCGTGGGATGAATGACCACACGGACTTCGCCGCCCTGGCGCCTGCTGACTGCCCCACCCTCTCCGACTTCTACCAGGTCATTGAGGAGGCCTACCGGCACTACGACCGGGAGGAAAATCCCCTGTACCCCAGAGAGCTGCTCCGGGAGCTCCTGCTGGGCCTCCACTCCCTGTGCCGGGGCGCGGAGAGCAAGTTCTTCAACGGCCCTACAAATGTGACCAGCTCCCGCTTCCTGGTCTTCGGCGTGAAGGGGCTGCTCCAGGCCAGCCGCGGCGTGAAGGACGCCATGCTCTTCAACCTGCTCTCCTTCCTCAGCGACAAGCTGCTCACCGAGGGGAATACGGTGGCCGCGCTGGACGAGCTGTATCTCTGGCTGAGCAACCCCACCGCCGTGGAGTATATCCGCAACTCTCTCAAGCGGGTGCGCAAGCGGGAGTCCGCCCTCATCCTGGCGTCGCAGAATCTGGAGGACTTTGACCAGCCGGACGTCCGGGAGCTGACCCGGCCCCTCTTCGCCATCCCCACCCACCAGTTCCTCTTCCACGCCGGCAGTGTGGACCGGAAGTTCTACATGGAAAACCTCCAGCTGGAGCCGTCCGAATTTGAGCTCATCCGCTACCCCCAGCGGGGCGTGTGCCTCTACAAGTGCGGCAGTGAGCGGTATCTGCTGGAGGTCCACGCCCCGCCCTACAAGGAGAAGCTGTTTGGGACGGCGGGCGGGAGGTAGAGAGGAGGTGAGGCACGGTTGAGCGCCGCTGCTGCCGCCGTCAAGGCGGCCCTTCTCGCCCTGACGGACGAGAACACCAGAAAAAAGCTGGGCTGGGTGCTGGCGGCCGTCCTCGCGCCGGCGCTTCTGCTCGCTGCCCTGCTGTGCGCTCTGGCTTCCGGCGGAGCGGAGCACAACCGCAGTGTGGTGAAGCTGTGCTTCCACGGCGGGACCTTGTCGGCAGATGCCCCGGCGGAATACCAAGCGTATCTCCGGGAGATGCAGGCCGCCTTTTCCCAGCTGGACCGCCTGATCACCCGGGCGGAAGAAAGAATGGAGGGCGTGGAGGGCCTTGACGCGACACGCGTCAAGGCCGTTTTTTTCGCCCTGTATTTCGGCACGGAGGGGCCGGAGGCGCGGGCGGACCAGGCGTTTCTGGACTGTTTCCTCACCTATGAGGAGCGCACCCGCACCGATATCATAGTGAATGAGGACGGAGAGGAGGTGGAGCAGGAGGAGCCCTACACGGCGGCTCTGCCCATCTCAGACCCGGAGACCGTGTGGTCCAATGTGGGCGCCCTCACCGGCGGGGCGGTCCCGGAGGAGCAGAGGGCCAATGCGGACAGCATCTATCACCTGGTCCGCTGCGGTGTCTCCAGCGGTCCGGAGGACTGGATTCCCGGCGCCGGGACGCCCTTCTTCGGGGCGGACGGCTTCTGCTCCCCCGTCGGCGAGGGGTGGGAGCGCCGCGTCACCTCGGAGTTCGGGTACCGCAGGGACCCCTTCACCGGGGAGACCAGGGGGCACACCGGCATGGACCTGGCGGTCCCCCTTGGCACCCCCATCCGGGCCGCGCTGTCCGGCACCGTCACTGCGTCCCGATACGACAGCGGCTATGGATACTATGTGCTGGTCGACCACGGGGACGGCCTGGCCACCCTGTACGCCCACAATTCTCGCCTGCTGGTCCAGGCCGGAGCGCGGGTGGAGGCCGGGGACATCATCGCCCTCTCCGGCTCCACTGGCCGCTCCACCGGGCCCCACCTCCACTTCGAGGTGCGCTTCCGTGGAGCGCGCACCGACCCGCGGGACTATCTGCCCGAGGCATAGGCGTGCGCTTTTGCCGCCGCACTGTTGCTTCTGCCCAGCGGGCGGGGCCAAACCTTGGTGGGTTTGGTGAATGGATTTTTCGTCCGGCCCGGAGCATTGTGTTTGCTGGCCGCTGGCCAAAGCAAGAGAAAGGGAACGGAATTAGTTTCCATACACCTGCTGACAGAGCAGAAGCAGAAAGACGGAGGAGGTGATCACTGTGAAACGGCGGGTTAAGGACGGCCTCTATGCAGTTACGTCGTGCGGGGAAACGCGGTATTACTTTGCGGAGAAGTTCGGCTCACTGGTGGACCTGCTCGCCTGGATGTACACGGTCCGCACGGAGCGCGACAGGCTCCCGGCCATCTCCACCCCCGAGGCCAGACGGCTGGTCCAGTACTCCAAAAAGAGGACGCCCATCGTCCGCTGGGATTCCGAGTCTGTGTTTGAGCCTTTGGAGCCGGAGGAATACGCCTTCTTATGGGAGGAGATGCAATACCGGGACCAAAATTGTGTGCATTACGCGCTGGACTATGACCAGGACCGGTTCCGCTGGTCCAGCTGGGGCGGCGATGGACTTACGACCCTGTCCGCCCCCTTGGGGCAGATGCTGAATGCGTATCGTGCGGCTTTACGGGACAAAAACGCGACCCAGCGGTACGTCAACGAGAAGGCACTGTCCGCTGAGCTGGAAAAGATTGTGACCCTCGAACCGGCCTGTCCGGCTCAGGAGCAGACGCCCGGCGGCCAGAGCATGGACATACGGTAGGAGCTGGCGGCCCCATAGCGGAGCGGTCATATGGCCATATGGAAGGGACAGGTATTTTTGCACGGCATCCTTGACTGAGTATCGGCGTACCGATATAATCAGGATGGGTGATGTACATGACGATTCAACAGATCCTGCGGGAAAAGAATCTGTCCCGCTACCAGCTCTCCAAAATCAGCGGCATCCCCTGGTCGACTTTAACGGATATCTGCTCCGGCAAGACGAGACTGGCACGGTGCAGCGGGGGAACATTAAGCAAACTCTCCGCTGCCCTGGACATCCCCATGGAGCAGTTGATGACCCTGACCGTGGAACAGCGGCAGACGCCTGACGGCAAGCCCGGCGACCGCTCATACTTGGAGAAAGGGCTGCCTGCCAGCCTGCAGAAGGCGCTGGATGAGTACCTGCAGGGGGAGAAGAAACAGGTCTCGTACCTGGACTGCCTGTGGGGGGAGCTATACGGAGCCATCAACTCAAATCAGTGGAGCAATGCGATCACACAGGAGCAGGCGGATTATTTAAGGGAAAAATATCTGTGATAGAGGTGAACATCTCATGATTGATTTTACCGGCTGCCCGGTCAATCGTTTCCGCGCATATGGGGGAGCCAATGGAAATAAGATTAATATCACCTACGAGGGGCACAGCTATATGCTGAAGTTTCCGCCCCGCCCGGGCCGGAACCCGGCGATGAGCTATACCAACAGCTGTATCAGTGAGTATGTGGCCTGTCA